>CAZHFP010000015.1:19875-28148 GCA_964531065.1 uncultured bacterium | reverse complement strand
CTGGTGGAGGTTTTCGTGGCGGTTGACGTAGAGGTGTTGGTAGAGGTCGAAGTCTTGGTTGCCGTAGCGGTGGCAGTGGCGGTAGAAGTCGAAGTGGACGTGCTAGTGGAAGTTGAAGTGCTGGTAGAGGTCTTAGTCGAGGTCGAGGTCGCGGTGGAAGTTGACGTACTAGTGGAGGTGCTGGTGGACGTCGAGGTGGAAGTGGATGTTTTCGTAGAAGTTGACGTTGAAGTGGCGGTCGACGTGCTGGTAGCGGTCTTGGTGGAGGTTGAGGTGCTGGTCGAGGTGCTGGTGGAAGTAGAAGTAGAGGTTGAAGTCGGAGTTTGCGTCACGGTGGGTGTACTCGTCTTCGTTGGAGTATTCGTCGGCGTCGGGGTCGGGGTGATACAAGCAGCGTTACACCCGCCCGCTAAAAGATTGGTCCAATATTCCTGTTTTCCCGTGGCGTTCGTGGGATTTCCCAAGCCCCAAGTAATTTTGTTGGTTCCCGAGGTGGCAACCCCCGTCAGGTGCCGGTCAAAAGAATAAGGGCTCCCGCAAACACCGGAAGGGGTTGTGTTCCATTCGGTAGCGGGAGTAGTGGACGCGGGGGTTCCTCCCGCGGTGCTGCTGTAGAAGTCGTCCGCGAAAGTAGCCGTGTTGCCGCAGGAAGAGCTGTCGCCAAATTGGCTGCCGCCGAAAACATCAAAATTGTTGGTGCCGCAGCTGGAGGTGGGATCCGTACAGCTCCAATCCACCGTCGGCGGATAGGGCGTCACCCCTTCTCGAAGACAGCCTGTTCCGGATGTCTGACAATCCCCCACGTCCCAGTAGAAAAGTCCATCGCTGAGGGCCACGGCGCCGCAGGTAGTTGGCGAGGGAACCGTGTAGACGATCACCAGCGAGGCGGACCAAACCGTATTACTGCCGAGCGCTGGGTAAGAAACCGAATAACTCGAGGTGCCCGTGGAAACCTGTCCCGTCACGTCATAGCGGACGTCATAAGCCGTTTGGGAAGGGTAGCTGGTAAAGGTGTAGCCAATCCGGGGGTCCTGGAAAATATTCCACAAGTTTCCGGTCCCAGCCACGACTCCAGCGGCTGTCGTTAATCCTCCCAGAATGGCGGGGCCGGTAGCGGGGCTGGGAGGGTTGCTGCTGTTTTGTTCCACAACTTCAAGATAGGCCTTCACGATCGTGGCGCCCGCGGGAGGGTTGCATTGCATGGTGATCGTATCCGGGCCGGTGCCGCCCACCAGCCGATTTTGCGTATTGCCGCCGCAATAAAGGACGGAAACTCCGGAAGCGCCATAACTGTAAAATTGATTGATGGCTTCGGTGCTGGGGGATGAATTTGAGGTAACGCAATTATCGGTGGAAGTATTTTGAACCCAGGTGCAGGCCCCGCCCGAATTGCCGTTATAAACGCATTGGGAATAGGCGGGAAGGCGGAAAGAGAAAAAGCATAGGCCTAAGAATAATAAAAAATAAAAACGGATATTTTTCAGATAACCGGCTTTCGTTTTTTTGAAATTAATTTTTTTGAGTTTCTTGACCAAGACCCATCCTCGAAAATTAATTCTTTAAAAAACGTTATAAGAAACAACAAAAACTTTATTGACAAATGTTGGCATGGTGCGTGAAAGCGTCGGAAAAGCTGTTGTTGGCTCCAAAAAGATCGTAACACAAATTCTTGGTTTAACGATTTAATGTAAGCGCTTTCTCCATATTTAAGGTTAAACGTTCGATAGCCTTTAAAACCGATAAAAATTGGACTCTCATTAATGGATTTTGATTTTTTTTTGGATCCCAACCAGTGACTCCACCTTTTTTTTAGACCTAAAACTGGGATCGAAAAATTCTTAATAACATGCCGATTATTACCGGCCATGGCCTTGAAAGCTTTTAATTATTTTGCCGCGAAGTGCTTCCAAAAATAAAAAAGCCCTTGCCCCTGGAACGTTCCGGGCAAAGGCTTTTTTAAAATTTCGAACCTGATCCGCCGGCTTCGTCAGCGGTAAATATTTTTAAAACGCGACCTTAGGCGGCTCGGCTGTTTCATCCTTGGCCTTGAAGTAAACGTCCTTGGTTTTGAAACCAAAGGCCGAGGCCAAAAGGTTGGTGGGGAAGCTTTGGACCTTCAAGTTGTAGTTCTGCACGGTTTCGTTGTAACGCATCCTCGCGACGGCGATGCGGTTTTCCGTGCCGGCCAGCTCATCTTGAAGCCGGAGGAATCCCTCGTTGGCCTTGAGCTCCGGATATTTCTCCACCACCACCATCAAGCGGCCTAAAGCGCCTTCCAAGTTGTTGGAAGCGTTCACTTTCTCGTCGGTGGTTTTCGCCTCGCCCCATTGGCTGCGCAGACGGGTGACTTCTTCCAAAACATCCGCCTCATGCTTGGCGTATCCCTTCACCGTGCTCACCAGGTTGGGGATCAGGTCATAGCGCCTCTGTAGATCCACCCCCACGTTGCTGAAACTGCTGTCCACGGCCACGTTGGCGGCCACCAAGCCGTTGTAGGATCCGATGCCGGACAGAAAAAGAATAACGGCAAAACCCAAAACCGCCCACAGCCAAACTTTCGAAGACATAAACCCCTCCTGAAAAATTAATTCAAAACCCCTTTAACATCCAGTCATTCAACCACACGATTCACGATAGCCTCAACATTAGCCAAATACTTTTCGAAAAGAACCGGCACGTCCAAACCCTTCATCTTTTCTCCCCGCTTCAACCGGTCCAACGTCTCAAAAACTTCCAGCTCGAAGGGCACCCGCTCCTTTAATTTCTTGAGGGCCTCCATCTTTTTCAAGTGGGGTTTTTCACCGTAAATCCACAAACAGCCCTTGAACAAGACCAGGAAAGTGGAGAGAGACTCCACCATTAATTTTTCCACCCGTTTGGGAGAGCCCGCGGTCATCACAAAACGGGTTTTAAGCTGTAAAAGTTTTCCCTGAAGTTCGTGCGCCAGCTCCACCTTCAGATGGTCCTGGGAAACTTTTAAATCCGACACCGGGTCGGGCCCCAACAGCACCTGGTGGTTGTGCTGAATATCCAGGATCTCCAGGGGGAAAACATCGGTGAAACTCTTCAAGTGGTCCTGGGTTAAAAAAAGAGGCGGCGGGTTGCCCTGCTTAACCCAAGGGATAACCGCTTTGGAAAGTTTTTGAAGCCCATCCCGGTTCAGGGGCCGGCTCACGACCAATAAATTAATATCGGAATTTCTTCCCGCGTGATCCCCTCCCGCCGCCGATCCATAAAGAACCACCGACAAAAGTTGGTCCCCCAAAAGGGACTGGAGTTCCCCCGTCATTTTTTCAGCCGTCCAATTTGCCATACCCAACTCCTGAATCTTTTTACAAGTTACCAGCTTCCGCTGGCACCGCCGCCGCCGGATCCTCCGCCGCTGAATCCGCCAAAACCTCCGCCACCACCTCCGCTAAATCCTCCGCCGCCGCTGCCCCAGCCGCCGCCATAAAACCCGCCGCCCCAATAGCTTCGGCGGCCGAAAATTGAAAAGACAACTCTGATCAAGATAAAGATAATAAAAATGATCACAAAAATGAGATGGGGGTCGAATCCTTCGTTGTCGTTCGAGTTGGAAGCCGGGGGTTGGGCCTCCAAGACCACGCCCGCGTTTCGCGTGATCAATTCCCCCACACTGGCGACGGCATTATTCAACCCCTGCCCGAAATTGCCCTGTTTGAATTGGGGGACAACTTCGTCCCGTAGAATATCCCCGGCCGTTCCATCGGTGATGATGCCTTCTAACCCATAACCCACCTCAATGCGGGCTTTATGATCATTGATGGCGGCCAGGATCAGCACGCCGTTGTCCTTGCCTTTTTTCCCGATGCCCCAGGCCTTGAACAGATCCACCGCCGCGCCGTTGATGTCGGCTCCCTCCACCGTGGAGACGGTGACCACCGCCACCTGGGCCCCGGTCTTTTTTTCCAACTCCGCCAAATAACTCTCCAAGGCGCCGATCTTTTCGACAGGAATCACATGGGCGAAATCATTGACGTAACCGGTGGCGGCTGGCCAGGTTTGGGCGGATAAAACAAAAGAAGGAGCGGCGAGCACCAGAAGGAGGGACAACAAAATTTGGATTTTTTTCACGGTGAGGGAGCCTGGGAGTATTTTATTTCAACCGCACGGATGATTAGAAAAATTGATGCCTTCACAATAGGTTTAAGGTTTTAATATTCAAGGCTGATTTTGAGGAGTTTTAAGCCTGTTTTGATTCCATCACAACTCGTAATCCAACTCGAAGTGGTTGCCCTCTTGGTTCGCCCGGTATTTCCCAGTGCCCCGGATGCCTTTAAAGTCTCCGGTGCCGGAACCTTCCAGAATGCGCAGGGTCGAATAGGCGGTTCCGGCCTCAAAGATGCCGCTGTCATCCAACGAGAAAGTCCCGCTCTTCCCCTTCAACTTGCCCTCGATATGCATCATACCAATATACTCGGCCGAGGACTTGTGGGGTTCCTTCGGGTCGAAAAAAGAATAGTACATGAGATATTCCACGTTGGCCTTGCCCAAGAGTTCCCCTTCGAGCCCAAACTCCACCGTGGCCTTGGTCAATTTCACTTCGGGGGAAATTTCCTTCCAGGTGTCCTCTTTCCAATTCACGATCTTGTAGGTCGACTTGACTTGCTTTTTTCCGTTGGCGTTTGATTCCATTTTGCTTTCTCCCAAATTCGTTTTTTATAGGACTTCCTGTCTAACGTTCAAAACGGCTCCTCGAGTTGGGCTCGAACCTAACCCTACCCTTTACTATTTCTTTGTATTCTCAGCGCTCCAGGCCAGGGCCTCTTCCAAAACTTCTTCCGGCAATCCCCACTCCTTATAGCCCTGCTTCACCTGCATCTGATAGCCCAGATTAGGAGTCCCAAAAGCCGGATTCTCGGCTGACAGCTGATAGCTGACAGCTGTCAGCTTTTCCCCGTCATCCTTTTCCACGGTCACCATCAGCTTCTTATAAGTACCCTTTTCGCAGGCCTCACAGCGGTCCAAATACTCGATCATGATTTCATTCAAATCGTAAATCGTTCCCGGAACGAACCGGGTTGGGTCCGGCAGAATATTCGCGACAGGCCCTTTTCGCTCTACCGTGTTGCCCATGAAGGCCAAGCGGTACCCCTTGAGCGTCGCCCGGGTCACGGGTTTGTTGCCCATGATACGGCGCTCCATTTGGGCGCGGAGAAGGCTGGAACCGTAGGCGAAGTAGAAAGGCACTTAAAACCCGTCCTTCGTCGTCCGTCGTCCGCTCTCCGCGAACCTAAACGACTTCACTTCTAAAATATTTACTTCGTGGTGAACTGTTTATTGATCTTTCGTTGTTACTTCATCTTTTTTCGGCCCGATGAGGCCCGTGGTGGTGGAAACCTGGCTGGCGATGGTGATGTGCACGGGAGCCCCGTCCTGGCAAAGCTTCAAGACGGCGATCCGTTTGGGATAATTATTCCCGATTCCCAAAACCGCCTGCACTCCCTCCCGGTCCAAATCAAAGTTCTTGTTTAAAACACTGTCCGGCAGCGGTGCCCAGGGGGGATTGGTCGAAATGATTTCGGCGGACAAATGTCCTTTCCGCCTGGGATCCCGGTTGTCGGCGGTCAGAAAAACTTTCCAATACCATTTTTCGGGAACCTTCATCATGAAAAACCGGCATTCATTGGCGGCCATGACGAAATTATATTTCTGAAAAGGGTCCAGCACCGCCGGGTCGTTCTGGGTACCGGCGGGGCCGGTCCTTTGCTCGATGTCGGAAGGCACGTCAAATCCCATGTCCTTCGCCACCTCCGCGCAGGACGAAAGACCAAACAGAGCCACGGATAAAATAAAAAACAGCAAAAGCCTTTTGCCAGGGATGAACACGGATGAACATGGATATTCAAACAAAAATCTCTTCGATTTTCTCAGCACCTTGATATCTCGGTGTTCCAATCTTTTTTCCTCTTTATCCATCTGTGTTAATCCGTGTTCATCTGTGGCAAAATCTATTTTTTTCCAGTTATTTTATTTTTTCCGGGTCCAGTTTTTTGATATCGCCCTTCGGGAAATAATGTTCCAGGATATCCTCGTAAGTCTTGCCCCCCTTGGCCAGGCCGTAGGCTCCCGCCTGGCACATGCCGACCCCGTGCCCCCAGCCGCCCCCGTAAATGATAAATTCCTCGGGCCACCCCTTGAGGTTCCATTGCGGCTCGATCCAGATAAGATTACTCCGAATACCACCTAAAAAACTACGGATAGAATCCCCTTTTAATTCCTTGGTTCCAGCGGTCCCCTCCACCAAAAGGTGGTCCGCCCATCCCGCGGAGGAGCGATGGGTAACGATCAGACGCCTCACCCGCCCGATAGTTCCCGATTTTTTTTGGAGTTCCGCGGCGCTGACCACCCAAGCCCATCGGTAGCTCTTGTGGTCCCTGAGCTCCGAAACCCGGCACCAAGCCGGCCTATCTTCCTTAATCCACCTTTCCATGCGGTTGGGGGACAAGGGAAATTCCATATCCTGATTATACCGGGGATCGTAGTCGGCCACTCCTACCACCGGCTCCGGATAACCCCAAGCTTCCGCGTAATCCTGGGTGTGGCCTCCGCATTGGGACGAAAAAACCGCCGGAATAATCCGGCCTCGGTGCTTTAAGACAAGGCCCTGGGTCTCATTCACGGCCTCATTGGTGCGTGGGGTTTCGGCGATCAAGCCTTGGTAAACCTGGCAGTGGACATCGTCACAAACGTCGAATCCTTCGGCGTTATGGCGCCCCTTCTTGGAAAGCGCGTAGCCGCGAACCAAGATGGCTTGGGCCTTAAGAGCCTCGATGGGCCAATGGGACGACATCTCGGCGGAAAGAACTCCGGCCGTATAGTCTTCTAAAGCGACCCAGTTAATAACGGTGAATCCGGCCCCGGGCTTGGGCGTGATTTCAATCAAGCCCCGGTAGGCCCGGTCTTCCTCCCGGGCGAAAAAATATCCGGAATTGGAAGGCACGGCGTGGAGACAGATCGGTTTGACCGGATCCTTGGGTTCGATCCAAATCCGCTGGCTGAATCGGACCAGGATTTTTTCTTTGGAATCATTCAAGGTCCAAGATTCAGGGCGTCCCTTGCGGGGCGGGTAATAAATAACATGGTACTCCTGACGGGCCGAAAGAAGGGTGATCGGGTTTTGGGAAGCGGCCTGCCCTGAGCCCATTATTGAAGGGGTCTCCACTTGAAGGTCCGAGTCTCCGCGGAATAGTATTCGGCCCATTCCCGTGAAGAGTCCCACCCGAAGGGTCGCGGCGGAAGAAGCAAGCGGTTTCTCCTCCGGAGGATTCCAGCCGCGCCATTCCCTCATCCTCTCATCCTTGCGGCCCTGGACTTCTTTGGGCGCCGAAAGAGCGGCCTGACGGGCTTCTTGCTTCAGTTTCAAATCATCTGGTTCAACGGCGGCGGCTTTCTCAAACTTGGCCAAAGCTTCCCGGATCCTTCCCTTTTGAACCAGAAGCTCGGCGATGTGGCGGTAGACCCCTTTGTAGCTGGCGTCCTGCCGGAGAACTTTTTCATAAGAACTGAGCGCCAAGTCGGTTTCGCCCAGGGCGCGGGCCGTTTCCGCCAATTCCCAGACCCCCAGGGCAAATTCAGGCTTTAAGCCCGTGAGTTTTTTAAGAACTTTTTCAGCTTCTTGAAGGGAATCCTGGGATGACCCATGGGAGCGGATGCTTTTCCATTTGGATTGATAAAGGCGGAGCCGGGCCAGTCCCCAGAGGAGGTCCGGATCATTCGGATGGTCCTTCGCCAGCCCCGTCAGGCTCGGTTCGGCTTCGGGAAATTTTCCCATCCGTTCCAAGACCAGCGCCAACCTCACGGCGGTTTTCCAGTCGTTTTTTTGGGACAAATATTTTTGATAGGCGAGGACGGCGCCGGGAGTATCGCCCTGGCTTTCGCGCAAATCCGCCAGTTCCAGCCACAGATCCAAAAAGGCCGGATCTTTTTTCAGCCGGGAAGCGATGGCCGACTCCATCTCAAGGGTCCGGCCCTGCGCGAAAAGTTTTCCGAGCTTCAGTTGAAAGGAGTCGGCGAACGAAGATGAAGCGGAGAATAAAACCAGAAAAGAAATAACAGAAAGGAAAAGCCCGAATTTAGCCACGGATTAACACGGATTAACTCGGATAATCCTCAGAAAAAATCTGTGTTTATCCGTGTTCATCTGTGGCCATTTCAATTTTTTTGTTTATTTCTTAACGAGCTCGAGGCGCTTCGGGGCCAGGACCGCCTCGTCGCGGGAATACCAATAGCCGGTGTTGTCGATCACTTCC
>CAZHFP010000015.1:16575-19775 GCA_964531065.1 uncultured bacterium | reverse complement strand
GGCCAGGACCGCCTCGTCGCGGGAATACCAATAGCCGGTGTTGTCGATCACTTCCAGATTAGGGACGTAACGCTTCTTCACGTAGTCCAAAAGTTTGATCAAGGTCATGTGGCTGGCCGCGTCCGAATTGCGGACGCTGGTGCTGGTGTGAATCTGGTGGAGAACTTGCCGGCTTCCCCGGCTCGATCCGGCTGGTCCGGGTTCGGCCGCGGCCTTCTCGTAATAAATGTGGGAAAGGTAGCCGTCTTTATCAAAGGTAAACTGCAGGGGGGACGAGGTCTTGTTCAAGGTGACGCGGATGCCCCGAAGCGAAAGCTTGGCGCCGGGCGTGTCGCCCTCTTGAGTGAAGACATGGTCCACCATCTCGTGGGACCAACCGCTCACTTGGGCGATTTCACGGAACTCATCTTGGATTTCACGGATGGCCTCGTGGCTTCTGATTTTTCCGAAGTAATGGACGGTGGTTGACATCTAAGCCTCCCCAACGATTAATCCTGCGGAACTCCTACCGGTTCACCACCATCAACGGCATTTCCAGTTGTCCGCCGGAGGAAATCACCGGCTCTTGTTTATCGGGAAGATTCCAGAAAAGCTTCCGCAAATTTTTTCCGGCTCGGAACGAAACTTTCTTGTAGGAGGCGAGGGGCATGGCGAGGTTTCGTGAGAGGTCCCGGCCTTTTTTACCGGAAACGATTTTGGTTTGAAATACCCCAAAATCCCTGATTTCTATCCGCTCGCCGCTTAAAAGCCCCTTTTCCAAGGTGCTTAAGAGACGGCGAACCACCACTTGCGCGTCAGGCAAGGCAAGTTTTGTAGTCTTGGCGACTTCAGCCACTATATCTTGTAGGACCAACTTCATAAGTTAATTATAGAGCCGTTTTTACAGGGATGTCAACAATCCGTAACCCCTTTGTCCTTAAAAGGCCCGCCAATCACCTTTTCGAAAGGTCCGGTATCGGCCCTTCCCCTCTTCGCCCATTTCTACCTCAATCGCTCCTTCCTCGGCGGTGGATAAAACCACTGACCCAGGCGACCCAGCCTGATACTCGGCCCGGGCCTCCGGATAATCTTTCCAATCGCTCATCACGACAAAACGAGGCCGCAATCCTTCGGCGCAAAGGGCCGGTTCTCCGCTCGCTCGTCCATGGTGGGGCGCCATCAACCAATCCACTTTGGGAAAGGGTTGGTTGTCTTTTAAGAGCCGGAGCAATCCCTCTTTTTCAAGGTCCCCCGGTAAAAGCGCCGTGAGGCCTCCATCCGAAACCAGGGACACGACTGAGAGATTATTATCCGCGTGGATCCGGGGTTGGAACCCCTCGGGCGGGTGCAGAATTTCCACCAACACCGGTTCCAAATGGTGGAGCCTGTCGCCTTCGTGCAGTTTCAACAACGTGACTCCTTTGTTTTGAACCGCCTGCTCAAACCGGCGGTAAACCCCGGTATCAGCCTTGGCTTCCGGACTCACCACCGCCTCCTCAACGGGATAAGCTGAGAGCAGATTGAGTAGCCCTCCTACATGGTCCGCGTCCGGATGGGTGTCAAGGATCCCGGCGACCTTTTGGATTCCCAAATGCCGCAGATAGGCCACGACCGGGTTATAGCGGTCGGGCCCGTCCGTTTCTTTACCGCCGTCAAAGACAAAGACCCGGCCCTGAGGCGTTCTTAAAACAACCGCGTTGCCGTGTCCCACCGAAAGGAAGGTGAGCCTTAAGGGCTGGGGCCGAAAGGCGGTGAAAATAAAAAAGAAGAGGGAGGCTAAAAAGAAAACCGCCCCCATCTTTAAAACCATTTTTTGCCATTTCAAACGAAAGGTTTGCTTCCTTTTCCAATCCTCGGCCGGCGCCTCAGGCCGCCGGCTGGGCCAATGGGCCAAGAAGAGGGCCGCCAGCCAAATATGAAACAGGACCACCCAAAGTCCCGGCGGCGACGCCACCACTAAAGCCGCGCCGGGCCAAAGGGCGATTTTATCCGCCAGGAGAATCAACAGTTTCAGCGGTACCCAGCAGGCGGCTCCAAAGATTTTTCCCAAAAGGGGATGGATCAAACTCCCGGCGATGGCGGTGAGTCCGGCCGCCGCCGCGAAAAGGGCCAGCGGCACGATCAACAGATTGGCCACAGGAGAATAAAACGACAGTTGGTTGAACACAAAAATCAAAAGACACCACACCGATAGCTGGGCCGCTAAGGTGGAAGTCACCAGGAGGGCCGCCGGCTTCCACAAAAAGGAAAGTTTTTCCAAAAGCCCGGCGGAAAAAACCATCAGCCCCGCGGTGGCCAAAAAGGATATCTGGAAGGACAGATCCTCCAAAACCAAAGGATTGACGAGAACGAGGATAACCGCGGTCACCCCCAAGAGAACTCCGCCGTTGATTTTCCGCTCGAACAAAACCGCGGCCAGGGCCAAGATGGAAAAGAGGCCCGCCCGGCAGACCGGCGGATGGGCTCCGGTCATCAAAATGAAAAAAATAACCCCGACGACGGAAAGTCCCGCGGCCCATTTTCGGGGAACTTGGAAAGCGCGTAGCGCCAGAAACAAGATTCCGGCGATGAAGGCCGTCATCATGCCCGACACGGCCAGGATATGGACCGTGCCGGTCACCATGAAGGTTTCCACCATACCTCCGGGAAGCGGCCCCCTTTCCCCCAGCAAAAGGCCGGCCAAAAGCGCGTTTTCCGGAAAGGGCAGGAATCCATAAATCGATTCCTCCGTCCAGCGCCGCAAGAAAGAGGACCAGCGGATCAAAAAGTTCCCCCGGTTGGCCGCGGGGCCTAAGCGGCGCCACTTTCCAGGGGCCGCGTAACTCACATAAGCCACATTTTTGGTTTTCAAGAAATGGGCATAGTCAAATTGGCCCGGATTCATGACGGGCGGCGGCGCCAGGAGTTTGCCCCGAAATTCCACCAAGTCGCCATAGGAAAGAATGGGCTGGAAATCTTCCGGGGCCAGACGGAAAGTGATCCGAGCTTTCACCGGCGGCAGGGGTTTCCCGTTCCAGGCGGTCATCTCGCAAACAGCCCGGGCCTCCCTGACAAAAGGCTGGTAAAAACCCTGCAGCCTCCCCACGTCATGGCGGCCGTTTTCGTGCGGAAAGATGACCTCCGGTTCTTCCAGGATCCGGGCCTGAAAAACGCCGGAGACGGGGCCGGAAAAAACGCTTTGTTGTTTTTCAAAATCCCCGAAACCCTGCCAAATCCGGAAC
>CAZHFP010000015.1:11182-16475 GCA_964531065.1 uncultured bacterium | reverse complement strand
GGAAAAAACGCTTTGTTGTTTTTCAAAATCCCCGAAACCCTGCCAAATCCGGAACAAGGTGAAAAGGCCCGCTAGGCTGAGGAAGCCAAAGGACCTGAAGGTTCCCATCGGATATTATTGTAGATAAGAAGGAATGGAGTTTTTGAAGCTGAGAATCCCGAAACCCGAAACATTCAGCGGGCTCCCGCCGATCGCCGGAACGATTTCCACTTTTAAAAAGAATTTTCCTTTTTGAAATTTTTCTGTTTTCGCCGCGTACCAAAAGGTCCGGAAGGGCCGGACCCAGGAACCGTCGACCCTGGTCCCGATTTTGCTGATTTTGAACTCAAAATTCACGGGATGGCCCGGCTCGATGTACATTTTTTCCAAGGTTTTTTTGACATCCTTAGCGTCCTTTACGACCATCTGAAAGCCCACGTCCAGGTGCTGGTAGATATCCCCGGCGTCATCCTGGAGCAGATCGTTGGCGATACGGTCGCTGATCAACTTGGCGCCTTCATAATCGACGACGTGCTGTGCCGGCGGAGGCGGCTCACCGCAGGCGCCGGAAAATAAGATCAACAGCAAACAGAGGCCGAACCGGTGAGTCATGGCTTTTCAGTCCCTTTCCAAAATTACTTGACGCGGCTAAACGGCAGGGTTATTTCCTTGGCGATACGGTCGCGGGACGAATAGGTCGCCATGACCGTCATCTTTAAAACATAGTCTCCCGGAGGAGTCGAGCGGTCCGGCACCCAGTCCAATTCCTGGGAGCCCTGTTCCAGGTCCTGGTGGTCGGCCAGGGATTTCACCACCTTTCCATCTGGGCTTTTAAGTTCGGCGGTGATCAAGGCCCTTTCCGTGAGAAAAAATGGGAACCGGATTTTTCCAGCCTCCGGAACAGCCGTTAACTGGACGGCGTCGGCGCCGTTCCAAAAATACTGGACGCTGTTTTTTTCGGCGATCAAAACCTGTCCAAACTGGTGGTTGATGGCGATTCCTCGGGGCTGGGAAAACTGGAAATCGTCTTCCCCTTCACTTCCGAACGTGACCACGGGGTGGAGGTCTTTATCAAATTTTCTTAAGGCGGATTTCTCAAAATCAGTGGCGACCACATTGCCGTAATAATCAAAAGCGCACCCCCACAATTTTACCGGCGGGTCGTTGAGCTGGTCCGCCGTTACGTGGGCCAGGGGTTCGCCGGTCAGAGTGAAGGTTTGCAGACGGGTTCCCTGGCGGTCAATCACCGCCAAGCGGTTGGCGTAAGGACCCTGCTGATAAAAGGTCCAGGCTTCTTTGCCGTCGATGACGGCGATGGCCGAAGGGCCTTCCAGTTCGGGTGTGTCCAAAACGTGAAAGCGGCCCTTGGTGTTTCTCACTTGGATCCGGTTGTTCCCCGTATCAGCGATATAAAGGTTGCCTTGGGAATCATACGCCACGCCCATGGGGGCGGTGAAATTCCCCGCGGCGCTTCCCTTTTTTCCCGCCGCCTCAATCCAGGTCAACCTCATGCCGTCGTGCTTCAACAGCGCGATCCGGTCGTTGCCCGTATCGGCCACCGCCACGTCGCCTTGCGGATCAATGGCCGCGCCCGTGGGCGCGGAAAATTGCTTGTCACCCCGTCCCGTGGAGCCAAACCGCCTCAGGTCCTTCAGCCCCACGTTATAAATCAGTTCGCCCGCCCCCGAATTCACTCCGATGACCGTTATGACCACGTCGTTTTGGGGGGAGTTGGCGTCATGATCGGACTTTAACAGTGCGCAAGCCGCTCCCCGGGGATCAGAAAAAGTGGCTCCCGGGACCATCAAAGACAGCATGGTTTGGGTGCCGCGGTGGATGTTGAAGGGAAGAAATCCCTCAGTGGGGTAAACAAAAGTCGAGGGAACGTCCTTGATGATCTGTATCCCAGCCGCGAAGGCAAAGCCAAACCCCAAAAGAAAAACCAACATCCAGCGCCAAGACGCCAAGGCGCCAAGAACACTAATAGAAAGAAATCTGTTTATTTTGTTTTTAGATAGCATTTATTGCCTTCCTTGGCGTCTTGGAGCTAACTTTGGTTTACGGTTTCAGCTTCTTCGGTACAACGGTTATTTCCTGCTCATTATGGGCGATAAACTTGCCTTTTTTGTCCCAAACTTTTATCTGAACCACATAGGTTCCAAAGCGGGCCTTGGCGGGAATAGCGAATCCCCGAATATGGTTATAACGCATATCGGCCTCAAAGGGTTTGACGGCGCAGTCGGCCGGAACGTTGCAGGAACGCTTGTCCCGGTAGAGAATTTTACCCTTCGGATCCACCACCCGGGCCTCCACCTTCAGACCCCTCAAAGGATAGGGATAGTCGTTGATCATCTGCAGTCCCTCTAAAAAGGAAGTGCCCCAGTTCAAAATATCCCCCCGGTTATATTGGGTAATCCAGGTCCGCCAAAGGGGCAGCAGGGGCTGGGAGGCGGTTTGAAGGGCGGTATACCCCGGCTTCGGCTTGCGGTAATAATCCACCACGCTCCAGGTAATGGAAGGCCAGCAATCCACGAACATAAAGTGAAAATACCCGTTCATGGGCTTGTACTTCTTGGATCGAAAGCTCTGGATATATTCCTTCACGCAATGGGCCTGGTGCTTCTGGCTATTGCGTATGAACTCGCCGATGGATTTTCCCATCTCGAGCCTGGCCACGTTGAAGGTTTGAAAATATTGGAAATCATGAAAAGCCCATTTTTTCCAATCCGGCGGCCAAAGCTCAGCGGGTTTGAACATTTTCTTGAGTGTCGAAAGCTCCGGCAGGGCCTGGGCGCCGAACTCGGAATAAAAATGAGTCTCCGCGCCGATAGTGCCGGGTGTGTCTTTTAAGGCCGAATCCTCCAGGTACCAGCCCGGATAGGGGTGGTAGCGGAAATCGCTTTGGACATCCACAAAACGGCTGTCATCCTCCTCGCGGACCGCCCTAGCTAACACCGGGTCCAACTCATCTTTATTAAAGGAAGGCTCGTTGTGGCAGCACCAAACGAAAATGGAAGGATGATTATATAGAAGCCTCACCATCTCCTTAATTTGCCGGCAGGCATTGCGGGTGAATTTGTCCGTCGCCTCGTAGCTCCACTGGAGTGCGAAATCCTGCCAGACGAAGAGCCCCGCCTCATCGCAGGCGTCATAAAATTCCTCGCGGTTCACGTGGGCGTGCACCCGGACCGCGTTCAAATGGGCCTTCTTCATCATCTTGACGTCCCGTTTGGCCTTGTCCCCGGTATATTCGGAAAGCCACTGGGTGGGAATGATATTGGTGCCTCGGGGGAAAAACTTCCGGCCGTTCAGGAAAAATTCCCATTGGGGAGTTACTTTAATCTCACGGATTCCGAAACGAAGGCTTCCCGTCTCGACCACCCGCCGGGTTGAGGAACGGCGGATCCTAATGGAGGCGTTGTAGAGATTGGGTTCGCCCTGATCCCAGGTCCACCAGAGCCTGGGATTTTTGAAGGTTTGGCTGATATGAATTTCGCTCTGCCCTCTTTGCAAATGAATATTCTTTTGGGTCTTGGCCTTCGCAGGAAAACCCTGGCCTTGAAAATCCACTTCGATATCGTATTCGTCGGCCTCGGCCGCGTTCACGAGGACCAGCTTCAGGTTCACCACCGCTTGCCCCTTGTTCACCAGCACGGAGGCGACTTGGGTTCGTTTCAAGAAGACCCGTTCCACGATCAGAAGCTCCACCCCGTTCCAAAGTCCGCCCGTGTTCAGGTCTTGGCCGCGGGCCTGGTCCCAACTTCCGGGCCTGGCGTCATGGTGGTTGAAAATGCCCTTGATCAAATGTTTGTGGTGGGGCCAAACCTTGGTATTTTCTTTGGGGGATTCCACCCAGACTTTTAAATGATTTTGGTTTTGAAGGGCGGAAGACGCGGAAAATTCAAACGTTTGAAAATAGCCTTCATGCTTCCCCAGCAGATGCCCATTGAGCTCGGCTTTTAGAAAATAATCCGCGCCTTTGAAGCGCAGAAAAGCCGATTGGTCTTCCCGCAAGAGGGGCGCCTTGAAAGAAGTTTCATACAGGGCTTCCCCGGCGAAATCCTCGCCTTGTAAATACCAATTGGAAGGAACGGTAATGGATCGGGTTTTGGGCTGGGGAACCCGGATCGACCTCTGGGTCAAGCTGGACTCGGACAACCGGGTGAATTTCCATTGGCCGTCAAGGGATTGAGCTTGGGTCACTGATTATTCCTTTCCACCACTGATTGAGTAATCCCCCAAAAAAATTCGCCACAGACGAACACGGATGAACACGGACAAAACCGAAAGCAGAAAGAGTTTTAATTTTTAACCAAATATTTTTTATCTTTCGCCATCCGTGTTCATCTGTGGCGAAAGGGTTTAGTTGGGTTTTCGGCTTCTCGTTTCTTAACCCAACCACCGGCGAAAACCCAGAACCGCCAAACCCAAGAACAACAGAAGGACCACAAAACCAATTACCTTTTTCTCCGGACCTGTCAGCGCGATTTTCAAATAAAACTCCCGATCCCATTGGGCTTGGCTTGGAAAGGCGGCCATTATAACGAATGGCCCCCCCGGGAAAACCACCCAGTTGCCGGTCTAAACCCATAAAATGACCGAAAAGCACACCCAAATCCCGCCCCCTTTTCTCCCCGTGAGCGTCTAAACTGGGACGGAATCCTCACTGGGTCAAGCAAGGAAACTACCATTAGCGATCTTGACGTCATTCAACAAATCCGGTCCGGCCAAACCGAGGCCTATGGCGAACTCGTCCGCCAATACCATAAAAAAGTAATGGGCTACTGCCTCTCCATGCTCTCCAACCACACGGACGCGGAGGAGGCGGCTCAGGATATTTTCGTCAAGGTCTACCATTCCCTCCCTAAGTTTAAGGGCGATTCTTCCTTTTCCACCTGGCTCTACCGGATCACCACCAACCACTGCCTGGATGTCCTGCGTAAAAGAACCAGGCGTAAGACCACCTCCCTGGACGCCCTGGTGGAACAGGATGGGGACCGGATCCACGCCCTCTTTTCCACCGCTGAAGTAGCCGCCAATCAGTTGGAAAACCGTCAATTGGTAGATAAAATCCTCTCCACCCTTCCGGAAGATTACCGAACCATCCTGACGCTTCGGGAAGCGGACGGCCTGGAATACACGGAAATTGCCGTAGTTCTTCATTGCTCCCTGGACGCGGTCAAGGGCCGTCTGGCCCGGGCCCGGAAACAATTGCAGGAAAATTTACGCCACTTTTTAACCACAAAGGACGTCTACATTAATAAGAAGATGAACCCTTAAGCCCTCCAGGGCGAAGGATCTGAAAAGCAGAGGA
>CAZHFP010000015.1:0-11082 GCA_964531065.1 uncultured bacterium | reverse complement strand
AATAAGAAGATGAACCCTTAAGCCCTCCAGGGCGAAGGATCTGAAAAGCAGAGGATTTGACTTAATGAAACACGAAGAGATAAAACAAAAACCGAATTCTTGAGGCAATTCATTGCTCAAGGATTCGTCCTGAGCCCTACAAGGCGAAGGATCTGAAAAGCAGAGGACTTAATGATGATGAAGCATGATGAAATAAAGCAAAAACTATTCGCCCTTATCGACGGCCCCTTAAGCGAACAGGAACGGGCGCTGGTGGAAGAACATATCCCTTCCTGCCATGAATGCGCCAAGGCCTTAGAAGAGTGGCAAAAAATATCGGGAGTCCTTTTCTCCCTTCCCGCCTTTTCGGAGGCCGCTGAAGATCAATTCGTCTCGAAGGTCATGGCTCGGCTCTCTCCGGCCTCTGATCTGAAATCCCAAGCCGCTCCCTCGCGTTGGAACACCTTGCAATGGCTGGTCCCGTTAGCGGGATCCGCCGTCGCGGCGGCTTGGGTCTTTTTCGCTGTCCTGCCGGGAACTCCCGGCCTGTCCTCGACCGCCAGCGCGGAAAACTTTTTTTCGGACAACGACTCTTCCTATTCCACCTCCCAATCGGGAATCGTGCCTGCCTCGGCCACGGAAGACATGGTCGTCGCTTTAATTAAATAAAGGAGTTGTGAGATGAAACCTTGGGTCAAAAGCGCGGCCATTTTCGCCGCCGGATTTTTACTGGGCATCGCGGCTTTCGGGCTGGTGATCCACCACTGTTTTGGGCACATGGGCGGCGGCCCTCCCAACAGCGACATGATTCTTAAAATGCTCAGCTCAAAATTAAGCCTGACTGCCGATCAAAAAGAAAAGGTCTCGGCCCTTTTGAAAGAAGAACAACCGAAAATGGAAGCCCTTCACCAAGAATCCCAGACCCGCTTCAAGGCCCAAAGGGATTCGTTCAACACCAAGCTCCGCCTCCTCTTGAATCCGGAACAGCAAAAGAAGCAGGACGAGATGATCGCCAAATGGGAAAGCCGGGACCACGGTAAAGACTGCCGTCCCTTCGGCTGCGGCCTGATGGGCCTGACCCCCACGGTCACTGGAAAGTAACTATCTCGAATTGATAGACCCCGGGCTTTTGGTTTGGCTTGAATTCCCTGTTATTTACATTCGAAACTATTGAAACCATGCGGTAAATAGGAATAATGTCATCCACGCCGTTTGAATCAATCGCAAGGAGCCTTTGAGCTTGAACCGAAACTCCATCCTTTCCACATTGCTGGCAGGCTCGCTTCTAGTTCTTTCAGGTTGCGCCGAAGCGCCGGTCAAGGTGGGGGACAATCAGGTTGAGAAACCCCTGGAACAAGTCACCGGCATTACCACGGCGGACGTCGAAAAGGCCTCCTCGCTGAAAGAAATGGGATTTTGGGACGTCTTTACCTTGGCCGTGGAACGAACCGAACTTCTAGCTTCCCAGCACGAGAATATTGACCAGGCTGAGGCCCAGGAACAACTGGCGATCGCCTCGGTGCTGCCGCAAATATCCATCAGCGACACAAAAAATTGGCAGTCCAATGATTATATTTTCGGATCTTCCAACTCCCTTTTTACCCCCCTGGGCAACACCATTTACCTTTCCGGAACGGAAACAATTTTCACCGGACTCAACCAAGTCGCCGCCCTCCAGGGCGCCGGCGCCGCGAAAAGCCTGACTCAATACTCCTTCCAACAGGACGCCCGAAACCTTTTATTGACCTTGGCCCGGTCCTTTTATGCGGTCCTGCAATTGGAAAATTCCCTTCAATCCAAACAGGAAACGGAAAAATTAAACGAAGAAATTCTCAAGCAGGAGCAGGATTGGCGGGCCGTGGGCCGTTCCCGCAACAGCGACGTTTTGACCACCGAGGCCCAGTTGGCCCAACTGAAGGGGGATATGGAAGCGCTCCACAGCCAAATCAGCATCGCCCGTGATAATTTCGTGATCCTGACCGGTTTGGATACCAACCAGGTCCTGAAATCCGAGGAGCCCTTGCCCACTCCCGCGCCTTATGAGATGAAAGACGCGGTCGCTAAGTTGGAATCCCGCTCGGACGTTTTGGCGGCCAAAGCCGCGGTGGATTTGGCCGACGCTGAGCTGCTGCAGGCCCACGGCCAGCACCTTCCCTCCCTCGCTTTCCAAGGCAGGTATTTCCTGGAACAAGAGGGGGGCAGCCCAACTCCGGATTGGAACGTCCAATTGACGGCGTCCCTTCCCCTTTTCGAGGGCGGCGGCATCCTGGCCGAGGAGCGAATCGCGGCCTCGAAAAAAAGGCAGGCGGAGCTGCAATATTCCCTCGCCAAGCGCGCGGCCCTGCAGGATATCCGGGGCGCCTATAGTGCCCTGGCTACTTCCTTGAGGGAAGTGGACGCCTACTCCAAGGCCCTGGACGCCGCCCAAAAGGACTACGAGGCCGTAGCCCACGACCGGAAACTGGCCCTCAATACCAACTTGGACGTGCTCCAGTCCCTGACCCAGCTCCAGACGGCCCAGAACAACTACAATGTGGCCCATTACCAGACCCTGATCAACTCGATATGGCTGGGAGTCGCCACCGGCGACCTGCCCAAAACCGTGAAGTAAATGTTGAATTTTGGATTCTTAATTTTGAATGATGGAAATTTCCGTTTCGCGGAAACCACCACAATTCATAATTCAAAACTCAAAATTAAAAATTCGCGAACAAAGTGAGCGGAAAATGACATTATCCGATGTCTCGATCAAAAACCCGGTCTTCGCCTGGATGTTGATGTTCGGCCTGATCCTTTTCGGGATCATCTGCTTCTTCCGGATGGGCGTCTCCCAGATGCCGGACATCAATTTTCCCGTCGTGAGCGTGTCCATTTCCCTTCCCAACGCCTCGCCCCAGATCATGGAGTCGGACGTGGCGGATCCCGTTGAGGACGCGGTCCTCGGTGTGGAAGGTGTCCAGGACGTCCAGACCACCTGCACCGAAGGCAGCGCCAATATCTCGGTGTTTCTCGACATCAGCCGGAACGTGGACGTGGCGGTGCAGGACGTCCAGACTGCGGTTTTCCAAGTCCAGAAACAGTTGCCCACCAACATCTACCCGCCGATTATCCGCAAGCAAAACCCCAACAGCTCGCCCATCCTCTGGCTGGCCGTGACCGCCGACCCTCCCTTGACCTTGCGGGACTTGATGCTCTATACCCGGGATCATTTGAAGGACCGCTTCACCAGCCTTCCGGGCGTATCCGCGGTTTTCCTTGGTGGGTTCATCAACCGCCAGGTCAACCTTTGGGTGGATAATAACAAACTGACCGCCCGTCAATTAACCTCCGACGACATCGTGACCACCATCAACAAGCAGCATGCCGAAGTCCCGGCCGGTTTCATGGAGACCGCCCAGACCCAATATGACATCCGCTCCATGGGCGAGGCCTACACCGTCAAGGATTTCGAGAATCTTCCTATCCTTTCCCGGGGCGGGGCCCCGAACTATATTCTCACCCAATTGAAGAGCGTGGCCACTGTCGAGGATGGCCTGGCCACCGTCACCCGCATCTCCCGATTCAACGGGGTGCCTGCCTGCGGTTTGGGCATCGTCATGCAGGACGGCTATAACGCCGTGGAAGTGGCCCAAGCCGCCAAAAACCGGATGGAGGAAGTCCGCAAAGAACTTCCCACCGGATACCACATCAATCAGAACTTCGACACGACGACCGCCATCAAGGACAATGTCCACGAGCTGGAACTAACCATCGGCCTGGCCGCCATCCTGACCGCCCTGGTCTGTTACTTATTTCTGGGAAGCTGGTCCTCAACCTTCAATGTCTTTCTCGCCATCCCCACTTCCCTTTTCGGAACCTTCATCGTCATTTACTTCTTCGGCTTCACCCTGAACACCTTCACTCTCCTGGCCTTGTCCCTCTCCATCGGAGTCGTGGTGGACGACGCCATCATGGTTTTGGAAAATATTGTTCGCCACCAGGAAAAAGGGGAAGGCATGGTGGAAGCGGCCCTGAAGGGCTCCCGGGAAGTCACCTTCGCCGCCGTGGCTACTTCCATCGCCATCGTCGCCATCTTCCTGCCTGTCGCCTTCATGCAGGGCATCATCGGCAAATTCTTCTTCCAGTTCGGCATCACCTTATCCGGCGCCGTGCTCATTTCACTGTTGGAAGCCGTCACCCTGACGCCCATGCGCTGCTCCCAGTTTGTCCATGTTTCCGACGAGACCACCGGCTTCAACCATTTCGTGACGGAAAGATTCAACCGCTTATCGGCTTTTTATTCCCGGCTCTTGAAGTGGTGCCTCTGGTACCGGACCGACCTTCTCGCGGCCCAGGCCAAGAGCGGGCATCTGCCCTGGTTTAAGGCCCTGGTTTCCAAATTTTTCCTGACCAGCCCCCGCCAGCTTCTGCAGGAGGTCCAGGGTGAACTCAAAGATTCCCGATTTTCCATCGCGCCCGTCATGTGGTTCCTGGCCGGCATCGCGGGGCTGGTCGGCGTCAACAAACTTGCCGCCGCCTACCATTGGAACCCGATGGTCGGCAAAGCCGCGGGGATTCTTTTCCTTCTGGTCGTCCTGGCTCATCTTTGGAAAGAACGCCACTTTCTATTCGCCCACTTCCTTTACGACCACCGCTGGATCGTGGTCTTGGCCGCCTTTTCGATCTTCGCCGGTTCCATGTTCATGGCCAAGATCGTCAAAAAGGAAATGGTGCCCGCCACGGACCAGAGCGTCTTTCTTATTAATTTACAGCTTCCTCTAACCTATTCCATCTTCAAGACCGACGCCGTCGTCAAGCAATGCGAGGCGGCTTTGAATAAAAGGAGTGAGATCAAGAACCTCTACGTGGCCGTGGGAGGCTTCGGGGGCAACGCCGCCAATACTGCCGTCATGTTCCTGACGATGAAATCCCCCGCCGAGAGGCCCGTCGCGGCCGAATCGGAAAAAATCCAGCCGACCGGACCCCTCTCTCTTCTCAGCAAATTTTTCGCGAAACTTTCCACTCCCCGTCTGACCCAGGCGGAATTCATGCAGGTTTGCCGCAAGGCCTTGAAGGATGTCTCTCCGGATCTGCAGGTTTTCCTGGTGGACCTTTCCAAAAGGGGTCTTTCCACCGGCAAGGGCTATGACGTGGAATTCATCGTGACCGGGCCCGATTGGGACAAACTGGCCGGATACGCCGAGGATATTAAGAAGCAGATGAAGGCCAGCCCTCTTCTGGCCGACGCCAATAACAACTACCTGTCCGGCCAACCCGAGATTCAGGTCATTCCCGACCGCCAAAAAAGCGCCCTTCGGGGAGTGGACATTTCCAATCTGGGAGGCGTTTTGGGAACCCTGATCGGAGGCTTCACTTTCCAAACCTCTTACTATCATGAGTCCGGCCACGAAAACAGCATCTTTATCCGGGTGCCGCCCGGCCAGCGCATGGGCCCGGATGACCTGAAAAAAATCTATACCCGCAACAACCGCGGTGAATTGGTGTCCATCGCCGACGTCACCACCATGACTCAGGTCGCTTCCCTCCAGCAGATCACCCGGGACAACCGCGAGCGGGCCATCTACTTCCAGGCCAACCATTCCACCACTTCCACCGGCCAGCAGGCTCTGGACGAGGCCCAAAACATCGCCGCCAAAATTCTACCCGAGGGATATCACTTGGCCCTGACCGGCACCTCCCAGGCCGGTTCCCAGACCAACAACCAGCTGCTCTACACCATGATCTTGGGCATCATCGTGGCTTACATGGTTTTGGCCAGCCAGTTCAACAGCTTCGTCCACCCCATCACTATCCTCTTGGCCCTGCCCTTTTCCATCACCGGAGCTTTCTTCACCTTGTGGCTGTTCGACCAGTCCCTCAACATGTACAGCATGATCGGACTGATCCTCTTGCTGGGATTGGTGAAAAAGAACTCCATTATGCTCGTGGACTTCACCAACCAGGCCAGGCGCCGGGGCTTAAAAATCGGGGACGCCCTGCTTTACGCCTGCCCGGTGCGCCTCCGGCCGATCCTGATGACCTCGGCCGCCACCATTGCCGGCGCCCTTCCCGCGGCCCTGGCCTTCGGGCCCGGCGCCGAACTCCGCCAGCCCATGTCGATCGCCATCATCGGGGGCATATTGGTTTCAACCCTGCTGACGTTAGTCGTCGTGCCCTGCGCTTACAGCATCCTCTCAGGATGGGAGCGTCCCGATCCCCATTCTTTCGAGCTTGACGCG
The DNA here is from genome assembly GCA_964531065.1 of uncultured bacterium. Taxonomy (GTDB): domain Bacteria; phylum Oederibacteriota; class Muellerivitia; order Muellerivitales; family Muellerivitaceae; genus PALSA-1180. Next base: position 4,885 of record CAZHFP010000015.1, on the reverse strand, counting down.
GCGGGCAACGTCGTCATCCAAGGCAAAAAATCCAAGACCAGGTAGCCGCTATCCGGGCTTCGGCTTGATTCCCCCAAAGGAATTGTCTGTGGAGACAAGTAAACCCAAAATTAAACTTTCTTTTTTTATTTTGGGGATCCTGGCCGTTCTCGGAGCCCCCCCGCTGAAAGCGGGAACGCTTGTCTTTTCGAAACCCCAAAAACTGGCCGTCCTCCCCTGGGCCAACAACGAATCCCCCGGTGTTCCACCCCAGGGACCCGATGGGTTAGCGGTAGATCTCAAAGGAAACCTCATCCTAGAATCGGAAAGGGTCCTTGATTTTTTTTCACCCCAAGGCCGTTTCCTTAAATCCCTCCACCCCATCGATTCCACCCAAAATTTCTATGGCTTCGCCTCTATTGAATCCATGGCGGACGGGAAAATCGCGCTTTTAACCCGTTTGGAAAGCTCCCTCGAGCAAAGAAATAAGGATAATTTCGAGGAACGGTCCCGGCCCGGGGCAAAATTAGTGGTGGTTTCCCCCGAGGGACAGGTCAGCCTCGAGAAAGAGGAAGTGGATACAAAACAGCCCCACTCCCTTTATGTCCTGCAGGACGGCGTGGTTTACAGCGTCCATGAAGACGGTGCCATTAGGGTTTTGGACCGCTTGGAAGGGTCCGTTCCGCAGGTAAAAATCTGGGAGGACCTGGTCTATCTGTCCTTTAACCCGGACCGGTGGGCGGCTCATTTGGAAAAACTTCCGGTTTACTTGGCCCAAAGCCGGATCTATCACGACATCAAAAACAACCCGCACGAGGACAAAGGCGCCATCGCCACCCTTCTGGGCCGGCGATTTATCGAGGGTACGGACCGACTGGCCGAAAGACGGGGGAGGATTTACTACCAGGTCGTTTGCGACCAAGGCCGTGAATTTTCCAACGCGGTCTTCGTGGAGGACCTCCATGGAAAAAATTATGGATTGGTCGAATTAGTTTCCCCGGATGACGACTTGAACCTATCCCACGACCACGCCCTTTTTGTCGACAAAAAAGGGAACCTCTTTGAGGGGGTGGCCAAAAAGAACGGCTACGAAATTTACAGGTGGAGTTCCTTCCGTTAGCCGGGAGGAAAATTTTTTTATAGGCCTTGGTCGGGCGGGTCGGCGGCCGAGTCATCCTCGTCCGGGTCATCCTTAAACTTAGACTTCATTTGGCCGCCGGAAGAATCCACGTCATCCTCATAGGTATCATCCGAATCATCCTTAAAATGGGAGGGAACGTCGCCGCCGTTATCCTCTTCAGCAAATCCATCGTCCCCGGAAGAGTCTGAAATATTCCAGCCCTCATCCTCCTTTGTTTTTGAGTCCGGGCGCTTGCCCGAAGCGCCCGCGGACGAAAAAACAAAAAGAACCGAAAGAAAAAAAATAAATCCAAGGCGGCTGGGGCGGCGGTATTTCATGGCGGTCCTTTTACTCCAAGTCCTGGTTTAATTCATTCATGGCCGCGTCAACGCCCTTTAGGATCATGGTTTCAATTCCATCCCGCGAACGCTCAATGGCCTTCTCGATTTTTGTTTTCTCTTCCGGCCCAAAGGAAGCCAGAACATGGCGGGCTCCCTCCCCGGGCGCCGGGGGTTTATCGATGCCGATGCGGAGCCGGGGAAAGGCGGAATTTTGCAGGTGGGCGATGATAGAGTCCAGTCCATGGTGGCCGCCGGAACCGCCGGAGGGTTTCAATCGGATTCTTCCTGTGGGAAGGTCGAGGTCATCGGAGACGACCAGCAGCCGGTCCAAAGGAATTTGCCGGTATTTTAAAAAGGGAACCACGGCCCGGCCGGACTCATTCATGAAGGTTTGAGGAAAAAGTAAAAAAACCTCCCGGCCTTCCAGCGGAAAGGAGCCGAATATATTTTCGTCTTTTTCACGGAGGAGAACATTGTGTTGAAGGGCAAGGGCTTCCACCACCCGGAAACCCACGTTGTGGCGGGTGAAACGGTAATTTTCGCCCGGATTCCCCAGGCCCGCGATAATCCAAGATTCAGATGACATAAGGACCTCAAAAAAAAAGCCACCCAGGAAAACTGGGTGGCCGATAACAGCGAAACAAGTTGGTTTACTTCTTGTCGGCGGGCTTCTTTTCCGCGGGAGCGGCGGCGGCTTTGCCGGCGGGAGCTTTCCCATCGGCGGCGGCCCCTTCTTCCTTCTTCTTCGCGGTGAGAACTTCCGGCTCGGCTCCAGCGGCGGCGGCCCCTTCCACAGGAGCGGCGGCCACTTCGGCCTTGACTTCCTCGGCCATCTGAGCGGCCACGGAAACCACGACGTTGCCCGCGCCCTGGACGGCCTTCACGCCATCGGGCAGCTTCAGGTCGGAAACGTGGACCGAATCACCGACGTTCAAGTGGAGCGCGTCCACTTGGATCGACTCGGGGATCAGGGTGGGCAGACACTGGACTTCCAGCGTCCGCATGAGGGTCTGCAGGACACCGCCGGTTTTCACGCCGTCGCAAAGGTCCGCGTTCAGCACGCGGATCGGGATCTTGATGCGGATCTTTTCCTTCATGTTCACCTTATGGAAATCGGCGTGCATGAGAGAATTGTTGACCTTGTGATATTGAACTTCCTTGATGACCGCCAGGACGGGCTCGCCCTTGGCCCCCTCAATGTTCAAGGCGAAGAAAATATTCTCGCCCTTGAGCGAGGATAGGATTTTCCCCAATTCCTTTTCAGCGACCTCGATGGATTGGTTGGTTTCTTTGTGACCGTAAACTTCCGCCGGCACGAACCCGCTGTTGCGCAAACGGCGCGTGCGGCTGCTTCCACGGATGGTCCTGACTTTAGCGGCTAAGGGTACTTGTTTCATCGCTTTACGGCTCCTTCTTGAGGCGTCACCGCGTGTGCTCAGCAGTCCACGTGTCCCAAGTTTCTTTTGAATTTTAGTTTTGGATCACAAATCGTTGAACAACGAGCTGATCGACTCTTCGTTGTGAATTCTCATGATCGCTTCCCCTAACAGGGGAGCCACCGGAAGGACCTTAATCTTCGAGGTTCGCTTCTCCGGAGGAAGGGGAATAGTATCCGTTACCACGACTTCTTTCAAGACCGATTTTTGAAGGTTTTGCACGGCATTTCCCGACAAAATGGCGTGGGTACAAGAAGCGTAGATGTCCCCCGCCCCAAACTTGACCAGGGCGTTCACCGCCTCAACCAACGAGCCCCCGGTGGCGATCATATCGTCCGGAATCAGGACGGTGCGGCCCTTCACCTCGCCGATGAGGTTCATGGCTTCCACTTCATTGGGACCCGACCGGCGTTTATCCACGATGGCCAAGTCCGCGTTGAGGCCCTTGGCGTAGGCCCGGGCCATCTTGATGCCGCCCACGTCAGGCGAAACCACTGTTAAATTTTTCAATTTCTTTTTCTTGAAATAGGACGCGATCACCGGGAAAGCGTAAAGATGATCCACCGGGATGTCGAAGAAACCCTGGATCTGCTGAGCGTGCAGGTCCATGGTCAGGATGCGGTCGGCTCCGGCCACGGTAATAATATTCGCCAAAAGTTTAGCGGTGATGGGAACCCGGGGCTGGTCCTTGCGGTCTTGCCGGGCGTACCCATAGTAAGGAAGGACGGCCGTAATGCGCCGGGCGCTGGCCCTTCGAAAAGCGTCGAGGATAATGAGCAGCTCCATGACATTGTCATTCACCGGCGGGCAGGTGGGCTGAATCAGGAACACATCCCGGCCCCGGACATCCTCGTTGATCTTGATGCGGATCTCGCCCTCGGAAAAACGGCTGACCATGATCTCGCCCAGGGGGGCCTTGAGGGACTTGGCGATGCTCCGGGCCAGGTCGATATTGGCCGTGCCGCTGAAAATTTTCATTCCGTTCCCCTGCGCCTTCGAACCCATAACCACTCCCTTAAAATTTTTTCACCACAGAGACACGGTGGCACAGTTTAAAAGCAAAAACCATAAATTTGAATCTTATTCTTTCGATATTTCTCGCGTCTCTGTGCCTCTGTGGTTAACTCATTTTTCTTTTTTGTTTTTAACAGGTCTCGCTGGAACTCCCACCACCGTTGCTCCCGCCGGGACATCTTTCGTCACAACTGCTCCCGCGCCCACTACTGCCTTGGCGCCGATCTTCACCGGGGCCACCAGGGTGGAATTGCTTCCCAGAAAAACCTTGTCGCCTATCCGGCTTTCATGTTTTCGTTTCCCGTCAAAATTCGCGAAGACACAGCCCGCCCCCACGTTGACGTCCCGGCCCAGCTTCGCGTCGCCCACGTAGGAAAAATGCCCGGCCTTGCTTCCTCTTCCCAGCTTGGCATTTTTCAGCTCGGCGCTGGTGCCCACGTGGACATTCTTATCCAACACGCACCCGTCCCGGACATGGGCGAAGGGTCCGGCGTCGCAGCCGTCCCCCAGCCGGCTTCGAGTGATCCGGGAGGACTTCACCGTGACACCCTTCCCTAACCGCGCGTCCTCCAGGCGGCTGCCCGATTCCACCCGGCAATCCCTTCCCAGGACCGAACTTCCGAGGATCTGGACGTTGCCCTCGATGACGGAACCGGGGCCGATCACGACCCGGGGGCCGATCTCCACCGTCCCCGGGCTCAGGACATGGACGCCCTTCCCCTGAAGCTCCTTCATCCTCCCTAGGTCAAGCGCCACGCGGTCCTCCCTCTTCTAAAATAAAAGTCATGCCGGGCTATTTAACCACAGGGGTCTTTAGAAAAACATCCCCCGCCCTTTTCCCCCCGGCCAGGAAGTCCCAGCTCATTTATCGTTTCGGATCGCCTCAAGAAGATTCAGGACCTTTCCTTGGCGTTTCGGCGGTCCGGCATGGATCCGGTAGATGCCGTTGAGCTCCTTCGAATAAATAAGTTCGGTGTGACGCTGGATAAACTCAT
>CAZHFP010000014.1:19525-29653 GCA_964531065.1 uncultured bacterium | reverse complement strand
CGATCAGGTCCGGCATATCCATGATGGACGGTATACGGCTGAAATCAATACGCTCACGACGGCCAAATTTCATTTTTTTCACAGAAAATCCTCCAGAAAAAAACAGGAATGATAACGAGAACCGCTTACCCAAAAACAAAAAACGAGAAAAGGGATTTTCTCGTTTTGGGCGAAGAGGGGTGATTATACAGAGTTGACTTTTGCTGCGTCAATAAATACTTCATTTATTTAGCTTTTAGTTCCAACACCCTGGGCAGCCCTTGGAGGTCGGGATAAACCCTTTTATTCCACTGACCCCCTTCAAATAAGGCCGATATATTGTCAGATTGATTAGCCTGTAATTCCAAAAGCGCCATCCCCTCTCGGGTAAGCCTTTGCTCCAGCTTTTCAGCCAAGGCTTCATAGGCCTTTAACCCCGTCTCCCCGGAAAAAAGCGCTTCAAAAGGCTCAAAATCCTTAACTTCCTGATCCAACGCCTCCTTTTCGGTTAAAGCTATATAGGGAGGATTACTGAGAATTACCTCAAATTGACCAGGATCCTCCGGCCTTAAAGCGGAAAACCAATCCCCTTCCCGCCATTGAATTCCCTCAATACCAAGCCGATCGGCATTTTCTTGGGCTATTTCCAAAGCCGGCTTGGAAATGTCAACCGCCCAAACCTGACAAGCTATATTTTTGGCCAAGGAAAGGCCGATACAGCCGCTTCCCGTTCCTAAATCCAGGACCCGTCTTTTTTCTTCCGGTAATTTTTTTAAATACTCGAGGGCCAACTCCACCAATAATTCAGTTTCCGGCCTGGGGATTAACACCGCCGGCGAGACCTTGAAAGGCAGTCCGTAAAATTCTCTTTGCCCGGTAATGTATTGGATCGGCTCCTTCTTCGACCTGCGCCGCATCATTTCACGGATGAGGGCCAGTTCGTCCGGGTCCAGGGGCCTGTCAAATTGCAGGTAAACCTTGAGCCGGTCAATTTTCAAAGCCGACGCGATCAACGTTTCAGCGTCAAAACGGGGATTCTTAATTCCCTTTTGGCTTAAAAAAGGCACGGCCCATTGGATAATTTTTAAGGGGGTCCAAGAAGGTTTCAGTTCATCTCCCGCGGCCATTCATAAACTCCTCGATCGATAAATAAAAACGGCCGCGAAAACCTTCTCACACTCTATTCTTCTCACATCAACCGAACGCAGGTTCAACCTATGTTTTAGTAGGGGCGATACAACTTGTCCGCCGTAGCCGAGCGGTAGCGACCTCCGGCGAAGGGGATGCCCCGCCCCTACAACTGCCGGCCCCGGCAAGACTTTTCAAAAATGAAACCCCATTTTTCCTTACTCTAACTCTTTGAGCAGTTCTTCCTGACGGGCGAAGGCTAGGGCGCCCATAAACTCGCTCAAGTCCCCATCGATAACCTTGTCCAATTGATAAAGGGTCAGCCCGATGCGGTGATCGGTCACGCGGTTTTGGGGGAAGTTATAGGTTCTGATTTTCTCGCTCCGGTCGCCGCTGCCGATTTGGTCCTTCCTTGTCGCGGAGACGCTGTCCCGGGCCTCTCGATCCGCCTTTTCCTTGAGGCGGGCATAAAGAACTTTCATGGCCTTCGCCTTGTTTTTCAACTGGGATCTTTCATCCTGGCACTGGACCACCAGACCCGTCGGCAGATGGGTGATTCGAACGGCGGAATAAGTGGTATTGACGCTCTGCCCGCCCGCCCCGGAGGAACAAAAGGTGTCCAGTCGAAGATCGGAATCCTTGATTTGAATTTCGACCTCGTCCACTTCCGGTAACACCGCCACCGTTGCCGCGGAAGTATGAACTCTTCCGGAGGCCTCAGTCCGGGGAACCCGCTGAACCCGGTGGGTACCGCTCTCAAACCTGAATTTTCCGTAGGCGTCTTTTCCGATAATGAGGAAAATAATTTCCTTAAAGCCGCCAATTTCCGTGGTATTGGAATCGATCAGCTCTATTTTCATCCCCAGCTTCTCGATATACCTGGAGTACATGCGAAAAAGATCGGCGGCAAAAAGGGCGGCCTCATCCCCGCCCGTTCCGGCTCTTATTTCCATAATGGCGTTTTTCTGGCCGTAAGGGTCGGCCGGGATCAATAATTTTTTTATTTCCTTCTCAAGATCTAAAATCTTTTTTTCCAGGCTCGGAAGGTCGCTTTGGGCTAGGGCCTTCATCTCGGGGTCGTTCCCCTCCAGGAAAGAACGTGTTTCTCCCAATTCCTTGGAGATCTTTTGGTATTCCCTTATCTTTTCAACAAGCGGTTCCAAATCGGCGCGCTCTTTGGCCAGTTTCTGGAGTTCAGCCGAATTGGAAAAGGTATCCGGATGGATCAGCCTGTCGGACAGTTCTTGGTAACGCTTTTCAGTTTGCTGAATCTTCGGCTCAAGGATCATTGGGGCACCCATAACGATTAATCGTTTGAATTCTGTTTCGGCTGGAAAATGAATTAGAACTTTAGGAAAACGAAAAAACCCCTGGCTTTAAAAAAGCCAAGGGTTTAATAAATTGAAAAGGGGTTGCTAAGAAGAAACTTTATCGGCGGGAGGCGGCGCGGCTTTACGTTTGGCTTTTTTAGCGGCAACGGCAACCGCCTTGGCTTCTTCCCGCGCCTTGTTTTCAGCCTGGACGGTGGCGGCGGTAGCGCTCTTCTTCTGGAATTTCTCAACCCGGCCGGCCATGTCGAGAAGCTTAATTTTACCGGTAAAAAACGGGTGGCAATTGGAGCAAACTTCTACGGACAATGACTCGCCTTTAGTGGAAGCCGTTTCAATGACATTCCCGCAAACGCAAGTAATCTTGATGTTAAAGCTCTTAGGATGAATCCCTGTTCTCATGCAAAACTCCGTAATTATTATGTCCAACGGGCGGTGAACCCGAAGGTTTGGTATTGTAGGTAAAAACCAGAAAAAATCAACCCAGGAACCGATCATAATCTTAAAACACCGCCAAACCTGGGCTTTTCCCGGCTTATTGAGTCAAATAGAGTAGCGGATTCTGCGGTACCCCGTTTAACCGGACTTCAAAATGAAGATGGGGTCCGGTGACCCGCCCCGTTTTCCCCACTTTCCCAATTAAGCTCCCCCGCTTCACTTCTTGTTGGAGCTTCACTAATATCTCGTCCAAGTGGGCGTAATAAGAGGTCAACCCCGCCCCATGATCCAGCACAATCAAGCGGCCGTATCCCGCTTTTAGCCCCGCGAAGACGACTTTTCCATCCTGGGAGGCGACGACCCTCGCCCGCCAGCCCGGCGCCAAATCTAATCCCTCATGAAAAGTTAATTTATGGGTGATCGGGTGAATCCGCTCGCCGAATCCATCGGCGAAACGGCCCGTGGTGGGTTTCAAAAATCCTTTTTTCACTTCAAGAAAGGCCAGTGTGATCCACCGTGGGTCTTGCCGGGTTAAATAAACAGCTCCCGGCAAAAATAAAACCTCTTCCGGTGCCAGGTCCGAATCTCCGTATTTTACATTGGCCTTCAGAACTTCCTTCAAAGAAATTCCATAGGCTTTGGCGATATCCGCCAAACTCTGTCCCTTTTTCACGATATGATAAATGCCGTCTTTGGAAGGAATAAAGACCGAAGAATCCGTCTTGAGCTCCCGGCCGTCGTTGCACTGGTTTAAACTTCGCAAGGCGGCTTCGGAGAGGTTGAATTTTAAAGCCAGGGAGGAAAAGGTATCGCCGGAAATCGGATGATAAACTGTTATTTGAATCCCCGGCGACTTAAGGGTGGGAGTAAAACCCTTGCCGGATTCGGACAGGGGGGCCGAAGCGAAAGAAAGGGCCTGGGGTAAGGAGGACTTCACCACCCAGGCGAACATGGCCAACCATAGAATAATTAATACCCCCGCGACGGAAAAATAAACCCGCCGCAAATAGGGATCCATGGGATTATTCGTTAATCGACCCTTTCATCGAATCCAAGAAAGCCTTATTGGATTTGGTCCGCCGCATCTTGTCCAGCAGGAATTCCATGGCTTCAACCGGATTATTGGGATTCAAAATTTTCCTCAATATCCAAACCTTGTTCAACTCATCTTCCTTCAGCAGTAATTCTTCCCGGCGGGTTCCGGAACGGGTGATGTCGAACGCCGGGAAAACGCGGCGGTCCGCCAATTTCCGGTCCAAAATGATTTCCATGTTGCCCGTGCCCTTGAATTCCTCGAAGATGACCTCATCCATCCGGCTGCCCGTGTCGATCAAAGCCGTGGCGATAATCGTAAGGCTTCCGCCTTCCTCGATATCCCTCGCCGCGCCGAAAAACCGCTTCGGCCGTTGAAGCGCGTTGGAATCAACACCTCCCGATAAGACCTTTCCTGAGGAAGGGACAATCGTGTTATAGGCTCTTCCCAACCGGGTGATGGAATCCAGGAGAATGACCACGTCCTTTTTATGCTCCACCAGACGTTTGGCCTTCTCAATGATAATTTCAGCGACGGTCACATGGCGCTCGGGCGGCTCGTCAAAGGTGGAAGAAACCACTTCGCCCTTGACCGAACGCTGCATATCGGTGACTTCCTCAGGACGTTCGTCAATCAGAAGGACGATCAGGTAAATTTCCGGATGGTTTTTCGCGATGCTATTGGCGATTTTCTGCAACAGAATCGTTTTACCCGTCCGGGGCGGCGCAACCACCAATCCCCTCTGCCCCTTACCCAAGGGAATCAACAGATCCATCACCCGCATCGACAAATCTTCCGGGCTCGTTTCCAGCCAAATTCTTTTATTGGGATAAATGGGGGTCAGGTTATCAAAAAGAACTTTTGCCCTGACCGCGTCCGGGGGCTCAAAGTTAATGGAGTCCACTTTTAACAAAGCGAAATATCTTTCGCCTTCCTTGGGGGGGCGCACCTGGCCCGTCACCGTGTCACCAGTCCTTAAATTAAACCGGCGGATCTGGGAAGGCGAAACGTAAATATCATCGGGCCCCGGCAGATAATTGTAATTCGCGGATCTTAAAAAACCGAATCCATCGGGAAGGATTTCCAAAACGCCTTCGGCATTGATGACGCCGTTCCGCTGGGTTTGAGTTTCCAGGATTTTGAAAATCAGATCCTGTTTTTTCATGGAGCTGATGCCTTCCAGGTTTAATTCCCGGGCTACATCCGTTAACTCAGCGATGGTCTTTTTTTTCAGGTCCGCGATGTCCATAAATCCTAAAATCCTTTCCAGATTGTTTTCGGGCGGTAAAAAGCCCGGATAAAAGCGTAAAAATCAAAATTTTATTTTAAAAATGGAGTTTCACGGGCGAAGCCCGTGATACCTATTGGCCCGGCCCGGAGATTGACTATCGTTACGCCCGGCCATCCTTTTCGCTGATTGAAAATTTTTCGCGCGAAGCCGGATAAAGCCGTCTTGAAATGATTTAAAATTATAAGAAAAACTCAAAATTCCTTAGGGAGCTTAAAACTTTTAAAATCATGTCATTGAGTTTTGGAATCAATCCGTCGGAAGTAATTGAGGACCTGGCTTGGCGTCTCGAGAAGATGGCTAAATCCTACCACGCTCCTTATCGCTGTCAACTCTTTTTTCCGCGAAAATCCTTAAATGGGATAGGCCACAATGCGGTTTCGTCCGCGGTTTTTAGCCTCATAAAGCGCCTTATCGGATTTGCCGATCAAGTCCAAACTGACTTGAGCGTCTTGGGGAAAAGTCGCAACCCCTATGGAAACGGTGACTTTGGTCGTCTCCCGGCCGACGGAAAAAGAATTTGATTCCACAGCTTTTCGGATTTTTTCGGCCAGCTCAATGCCCTGTTCCTTAGTGGTTTCCGGCGCGATTAAAACCATTTCCTCCCCGCCATAGCGGGCTACCAAATGTGAAACATCGGATTGATCCTTAAGAATTTTGGCCACTTCCATCAATACATAATCTCCCGCCACATGCCCGTAAGTGTCGTTGTAGTGCTTGAAATGATCGATATCCAGAATCAAAAGGCTCAATTGCGAGGAATAACGGTTCGCCAAAACCAATTCTTCTTCCAGCCGTTGTTTGAAATAGCGGTGGGAATATAACTTGGTCAGTCCGTCCGTGATGGAGAGCTTTTGAACTTTCTCATAGAGGAGTGATTTTTGAAGCCCAATCGATATTTGATTGCAAAAGACTTGGAAGTTTGAGAATTTTTCCTGATCCAATAAATTTTCATCCGGCGAATAAGAGCACAGAAAACCAATAACCCGGTCCTGAACCAAAAAAGGCAGAAAAACGAAGGATTGAATGGCCAGGTTCTTCAAATTCATAAACCGTTTTTCCTTTTCAACGGATGAAACGAAAACTGGTTTTTTCTCCCTTCCTAACGTCGCGGCCAGTCCACTCGACTCCAATTCGATTTCGAAAGACCTAAACAACGATTCGTCGCAGCCGGAGGTTATCCGCACCTCATATTTTTTCCCATCGTTGGACAATACCGCGATGATGAAATGGGGAAGGTCAAACATCCTTTCGGTGAATTCCTTGGTCAATTCGATCATTTCCTGGACGTTGAGGGTGCTCCCCGCCTCCTTGATCACATCATACAAATGCTCAATCTGGCGGAGTTGCTTCTCGATTTGGGTATTTTCTTTTTTTAGTTTTTCCGACCCCAACCTGAAGGTTTCAAACTCCTCTTTTTTTGAGCCGTATTGCGAATCAAACTCTATTTTTTCCGCTTTCTGTTTGTTCTGAATGAAGGCGGGAGCCCAAAACAAAACGATTAAACCTGCGATTTCGGGGAGAACCCAATTGTTTTGATAATGGTGGAACCCAAAATGCCCCAGAAGCAACCCGGCGGCGTAAACACCCAAAAACCATTCAGCCGGCTTGGGAAAGGTAAATCGATAGAAGGCGATAAAAAAAACGGGAAAGCAGAGAAAAAAAGAACCGGGCCCGGGAAGCAGGGCCAGTCCCAGCATCAAGAGGGCGGTGGCGATTCCAATCACTTTTGGCGCGAAATCAGCCATGGCTGGCACCTGTATTCGCCCTGCGGACGCAGTTTTTTCCTTCCGCCTTGGCCTGATATAACGCTTGGTCCGCCGAATCAATAAAAACTTCAACGTCTTTAAACGCCGGGATCAATTCCGCCACTCCAATGCTGACCGTCACGTGGGTTGTCTGCTGGTTAGCGGCTATCTCTTGTTCCTCCACTCTTTGGCGGATCCGCTCCGCGACCATCTTAGCCCCGTCCCAGGGTGTTTTTAACAAAAGCACCGAAAATTCCTCCCCGCCGTAGCGCGCCACCAAATCCACCGTACGGACCGTCTCCTTTAAAACTTGGGCAACAATTTTCAAAACCCGGTCCCCGACTAAATGCCCGTACCGGTCGTTATAAGTTTTAAAATTATCCACATCGATCATCATCAGGCAGAGGGGTAATTTATGCTCCAAAGCCCTGAACACCTCATCACGCGCCCTCTCCTTATAATAACGTTGGACATAAAGTCCGGTCAGCCCGTCGGTGATCGCCAATTCGATGGTTTGGCGGTAGAGGGCCACATGCTCGAGCGCGACCGTGGCCAAGTCGCAAAAATTCGACAACAACCGCGCGTCATCCTGCCGGAAAGCCAAGGGGAAGCAGCTCTCCATCCGAATAAACCCCAGCATTTCATTACCCGCCATCAAGGGAGCCGTCACTAGGCTCCGGACCCTGTTTTCGGAAGGAAAATTCTGAAAACGAAAATCATTGGTCGCGTCGCCGATAAAAAGTGTTTTGGTTTGGGAAACCACCCAAGCGTTAAAAGCTTCCTCCGGGTTCAGCCTTTCCCGGTTCAGCCTCACTTCCATTTCCGTATCAACGCTGTAACGGACCGCGTGGAGGGCCTTCCCCACGCTGCTGTCGAACAATAAAAGGGTGTAAACCCCGCCTTGGACCATGAAAGTTTTGGAGATGGTTTCGATCAATAAAACCACCACGTCCTGGGTTTTGAAGGTCATGGCCAAACTCCGAGCCAATTCATTCAACGCCGTGTACCTTTGGATTTTAACCAAATTCGCTTGATAGGCCGTTTTGACCTTCTCATGGGCCAAATGACCGTCATTCATGTTCAGGTCCAATTCCTCCTTGGCCTTTTGATATTGAAATTCTTGGAATTCCTCGTTTTGGGTCCAGCGGAACCAGAACATATAGTTGATGACCATCCCCGAAATAAACGTCACATAGATCCAAGGAGGGGCCGAAACCGCCAAAAGATTGAGGCAAGCCAGAACCGACGCTCCGCCGACCAAAACTAAAGTGGCGTTCATGCCCAAAAGGACAGAGGACAACCCCAAAGGCAGGTAGAATAAAAAAAGCGTTGAAAAAATATTCCCGCCTTGCTGGATCACGCCATAGCAGGCGAATGCGGCCAGTAAACAGGCGGATAAAACCAACACCCATTTCTGAAACGGTTTTAATTTCTCAATGTACTGGAGATTATTCACAAGAGTTCCGTTTTCCAAAGCTTTGGCGATTCACCCGGTTCGGCCCTTATCGGCCGTCCTTCACTGGATTTTCAATTTTTTGAAGCCACCGAGAAACAGCATATCTTAAGGCTTTTAGGCCCCTTCGGTTGAAAATAACCCAGTCCGCCTTTTTATCTTTTTGCCCCGGCGTCCATTGGGATTTTTCGCGCCGTTGGATCTCCCGCAAATCCCACCCGCGGTTCAAAAGTCTTTTCCGCCTCACGGTCCGGGGCGCCGAAACGCTCAAAATCCCGTCAAAGCTTCGATTATATCCCCTTTCAAACAACAAAGGGACCTCCACCACCGCTAGGGAGCAAGACCCTTTCTGTTGGCGGATAATCCACCGCGACACGGTTTTCCGGATAACCGGATGCAGCAGTTCATTCAGCCATCTTTGGCTTAAGGCATCCGAAAAAACAGCCTTGGCCAGCTTTTGACGGTTAATGCCGCCCCCGGGGCCGAGTATTTCCCGCCCGAATCTCTGAATCAATTTTTTCTTGATGGACTTTTTTTTCAGAAGCTCGTGGCCGATGAAGTCGGTTTGAAGAACCGGAACTCCCTTTTCAGCCAGCAATTTTAAAACCGTACTTTTCCCCGACCCGATGCCGCCGGTCAAACCAATTTTAATGAACTTTTTCACTCGCACTCCAGTCGCCGTCCGGGAGTTGTCAAAAAAACCTTCGAACACCTAGCAAAATTTTATTTCGCCGTAAAGGACACCAAGTTCAATTTGCCTCTTTTATCGATTTTTGCTTTGTTGCAAAAAAGCATCGAAGGTATTGCGCATGAGAAGGGCGATCGTCATCGGCCCTACTCCGCCGGGAACGGGAGTGATGGCGGAAGCCTTGGGGGCGACCGCCTCAAAATCCACATCTCCCACTAATTTTCCCTCCGGCGTCCGGTTGATGCCAACGTCCACGACCACCGCGCCTTCCTTCACCATGTCCGCCTTGACGAACTTTGGTTTTCCAATGGCGGCTACAATCAAATCGGCCGTCTTAATCACTTCGCCGATATTTTCCGTTTTGCTGTGGCAAATGGTGACGGTGGCATTGGCTTCCACCAAAAGCTGGGCCATGGGCTTTCCCACCATGATGCTCCGGCCTATCACGACCGCCCGCTTTCCCGCGACGGGCAGTTGGTAGTGTTCCAATAACACCATCACTCCCGCCGGTGTACAGGACCGGGGGCCGGGCAAACCCGCCACCAGCTTCCCCAGGCTGAAGGGATGCATACCGTCGACGTCTTTTTCGGGATCAATGGCTTCAATGGTCTTTTGAGGGTTTAACGGCTTCGGAAGGGGAAGCTGGACCAAAATACCATGGACTTTGGGGTTGGTATTTAAAGAATCGATGAGGGCCAATAGCTCCGCTTCGGATGTCTGGGCCGGCAGGCGGTGCTCCTCTGAATAATAGCCCAAAGATTCACAGGCCTTTTTTTTGCGGCCCACGTAAATGGCCGAAGCCGGATCATCTCCCACTAAAACCACCGCCAAGCCCGGCCGCGGCCCGCCGGATGGAAGTCCTTCCATATTTTTAGCGATTGTCGCCAGAACCGCCTTAGAGACGGCGTTTCCATCCATGATTAAAGCCATAACTCCTCCGGGTAAAAGTTGATGGGAGACGGGTAAATCGGGGTTTATTCTAACCACTGCTTTTTTGCATGCAAAGGGGTTTGAGGATAATCCTGGCGGACATTCCCGAACCTCT
>CAZHFP010000014.1:0-19425 GCA_964531065.1 uncultured bacterium | reverse complement strand
TTAGTCTAAGCAGAAGACCTTTGAAGGGCCCGTTGGCGATAACGTTGCCAGAGGCGAACCGCCAGAACCCGGCTTTTATTTATTTTATGGCCCATCAGATGGCTGGGACTCATCACCCCCACCCCTGAACCGACAAAAAGGAGTTCCCCCTTTTTAAAAGGGTCTTTGATCCGCCAAGTTTTTTCAACCACCTTCACTCCCAGCCGGCGGCAAAGCCCCATCACTTTCCCCCGGGTGACGCTTTCCAAACCGCCCAGTTTCAACGGCGGGACGCGCAAGGCTTCTCCGTCGAACCACAGGGGGGTCGACACCCCTCCATCCACCACCTCCCCTAAATGATTCAACCGCAAAACCTCATCCCATTCCGGGTGCGACCGAAAAACCGCCCGAGTGGTCAAGTAGAAGGAGATTTTAAACCGATTGGGGGCGGTGCTCGCGTCGGCGGCGGTCCAAGGACTCACTCCGATTTTTCCCCCGACCGGTATGGGATTTTCCGGGTCATGCCGAAGGGGCCGGGCGGTGGCGAACAGAATCGGAACCGTCCGGGAGAAAAACCTGGGGTTTACCTGTCCTTCCAGTTCTTGGGTCAAATTGAATCGGATCATAAAGTTTTGGCCTGGATGCAACTCGGTCGAAAAAAGACGGATCGCCCGCCGAAATTCACCTTCTGGGGGAAAAGGCCACCGCAGAAAATCACAGCCTCTTTTCAACCTTTGAAGGTGTTCCCCAAGAAAAAGGGCCCGCCCTCCATAAACGGGTACCGCCTCAAAAATATTTTCCCCATAAAAAAAACCTGTATTGAGGGGAGAAATAAGCGCTTTTTCCCCAGGCCAAAGTTTTTTCTTCCAGTAAATTTTGTTCATAATTTTTTAAAAAAAGAGGAGCCTAACGCCTGGGCCAGCGCCTCCACTTTATAAAGGGTTTCCATATATTCCTTTTCAGGGTCCGAATCGGCCACAATGCCGGCTCCGGCGCAAAATTCCAGCGTTCCATCGGAAAAAAGAGTAAAACTCCGAATCAGGATATTCAAGTCAAAGCTGGGGCCGGCCGCCACATACCCCATGCTTCCGGTATAAAAACCCCGTGGCCGGGTTTCCGTTTCCTCGATAATTTCCATGCAGCGGACCTTGGGGCAGCCCGTAATGGTTCCGCCGGGAAAAAGAGACTGGACGATTTCTGAAATTTTGGCCTGGGATCGGCGCCGGGCCTGGACCACTGAGACTAAATGATGAACTTTAGCGTAGGATTCAACCTCGGCGAAACGCGTCACCGCGACCGTTCCAAAGTCCGAAACCTTTCCCAAGTCATTCCTCGCCAAATCTACCAGCATTAAATGCTCCGCCTGCTCTTTCGGGTTCGTTTTTAATTCCCACTGCAATTGTAAATCCTGGACTTCATCCTTTCCCCTGGGCCTGGTCCCCGCAATCGGCCTGGTTTCCAGCCAATCGCCCTGACCGGCCGCCAATCTTTCCGGGGACGACGAAACGACGGTAAAACCCCTTCCTTGAAACAAGCCCATAAAGGGCCCCGGGTTCATTTCCCTTAAAAGTCCATAGAGGCTCCCGGCGTTTCCTTTCCATCGGGCCTGAAAGGCCTGGGCGATGTTGGCTTGGTAAATATCCCCCGCGGCGATGTAGTCTTTTACTTTCTGCGCCATCAACTTGTAGCTTTCCAAACTCGAAAGGGCTTTTAAGGAATCAACGTTGAACGCCCCGCGGACAAGACCGGATTCATTGGCAGCTTCAGGGAGGGCTTCGCCAAAATAAAAAATCTCTTTATCAACCCGGTCATAAGCCAGGATGGATTTAGGTTTGAAAAAATAATAGTCCGGCGTTGTTTTATTTTTTGGACGGGGAGCTTTTACTCCCCTGCTGTCGGGCGGACAGCCAAATTCATAACTCAAAACACCGAACCACGCCCGGGAAAGACAAAAAGGAAGAGGAGAAAAATGGGGGGCTGGGAAGCCGCCCAAATCGGCTGGACTCCCCGGGGAAGCCGGATTTTGAATGGCGCCTTCTTCTTTGTTATTCCCAATCCTATCCAAAAATTCGGACACGGTAAAAGGGGCGGCGCTGGTCTGCGCCCTTTCTTGAAGAAGGGCAGTCCCGTTGTCCTCAAAAAATTCAATCTCCGGGTTCCCGGCGAGAATCACCCACCGGCTGGCGTCATTCACCGGGCCCGCGCTTTCCAGCAAAACCGCCGCACCCTGGGTGGCCAAAGCTTCCCATAAATAAACCCAGTCCCGGGGTTTTTCCAACGGCGCCCTTTTTCGCAGTGGCAAGGGGCTATATAAACAATCCGGAAATACGTTCATGGTTGAAAAACTCCCAAAGGGCCTAAAACGGTATGGGGTTATTTTAGAGGTAGCTGAAACAGGGGCGAAGGAAAAAGAATCAAGTCGTACAAAATGTCTCAAAACTCCATTTCACCGCCAAGACGCCAAGTTCGCCAAGTAATGCACAAGGCATTCTCAAAAACAAAACTGGTGAATCAACAATAGTCTTTAAGATGTTCGTATTTTTTGCGGGTTGATGACTTATCTGTTCTTGGCGAACTTGGCATCTTGGCGGTAAAAAGACTTGAAAATGGCTTCTAGACCCTAGTGGTCATTAAAACCAGTGACTCCACCGACCTCTGGATCTCGCTTAAATCGAAGGGTTTTAAGATGACGGTTAAGGGACCCAATTTCATGGCTTCTACCAGAAGGTCGCTGTCCGGATAAGCCGTTACGATAACGACCATCGCCCGAAGGTTAAGTTTTTTGATTTCCTTGAAAGTTTCCACCCCGCTCATGACGGGCATTTTCAAATCAAGAAAAATATAATCATAGGAATTTTGGGCCGCGACGCCGATCGCTTCCGCACCCGAATAAGTCACGTCCACCTGGTATTTTTTGCGGTCAAGGGCCCGGGTGTAGAGCTCACAAATGGCCGGTTCATCATCCACCACCAGCACTTTTTTGGGAGCGTGACCCGCGCCCCTCTCCAACCAGCGGTCCACCAATTCTCTTTTAAAACGCCATTCGCTGCCGATTTTGAAGGACGGAATTTCACCTTGTTGGGCCAGTTTATAAATGGTGGTCGTGGTGATTTTGAGGTAGCTGGAAAGTTCTTGAGCCGTCATTATTTCGGTCATCATTTACGCCGATCTACTTAAAATAATTTCTTGTTGATAACGGATTATATCGCAAAACGATTATTCCAACCCTTTTTAAAGCCCCTGCCATAATTTTTATCTAAATCATATTGACAAATATTGTACTTAGCAAAGTTGTCGAAATGAATCTTAAAAACACGGAAACCGCTTTTCCCCTTTAAATATCGGCCCGGATGACAAAAATAAACACAACAAATAGGATTCCCTGATTTTTTAAAAAGAAAGGTTCTAAGCCCTGAAGCTATTTTTCAAGAAACTTTTTGAACCGTCTCGACATAGGAACGGTCGATTTCAACCTTGTTATTTTCATTAATTTTCACAATCAAGATCTGGTCCTTAATGTCCGCGACCGTGCCGTAGAGACCGCCCCGGGTTAAAACCCGGTCCCCGCGCTGGATGGCCTGAAGCATCTCATCCCGCTTTTTCTTTTCTTTTCCCTGGGGATAAATCATGAGGAAATAAAAGAGAATCATAATGGCCAGAAAAGGCGCGAAAGAAAGAAAAGTCCCCGCGGCGGATGCCGCGGCGGGAGCTGCCTGAGTCGTTGTTTGTGCGAAAGCCTTGTCCATGTCTGTCTCCAATTATTTCAAGATGGCCCTATTGCTTATCTAACAAGCCCCATTTAACTTCAACCAATTTATCATTTTTATCAAACCAAAACTCCAACACATCGTCAAAAGACAGCATATCGTGCACATGTTTAAACCGCAAAACCTTTAGGTCTTTTTCCATGTGCTTATTGTCAAAAGTAAAAAAAGCCGTCTCAAACCGGTTGCGGATAACCCCAGAACCGGAATCCTGCGTCACCCCTTCCGGTGTCACGAATGAAAAAGAACCCGGCTTGTCGGACGCCAGGTAGACAAAAACTCCTATCTTGTCATCCTGGTAGCGATCCACATAAAAATTTTCATGCCCATACCTCATCCGGCTGTCCCCGCCAATGCTGTACTTTAGGAATTTGGGCGCGGAGTTCCATTTTTGATCTTCATAAAGCTGGGTGATGAAGCTAAGAGGGTACCGGACGCCCTTATACCATATCTCCCCGTTCGTGAAATCCAAAACAATCGTTTTTTCTTCAGAAGCGGTTTTCTGAGCCAATTCCTCTGCCTGTCCCGAAACCTCCAGGGCAAGTTCTTTTGCATCAACCTTAGCCCTGCCGAAGGAAGATTTCGATCTATCCTTAACGGATTGATCCTTGTTTTCCTCGTTGGGTTTTGATTTTAATTCAGCGCCGCTTTCCTTGGGCTCCGTGCCCTTGCCGGTCGCGTCATTCGATTCAAGGGATTGTAATTGAAGTTGAAGCTGTAGTTTCTGGTTTTCCAGCTTTTGCTTCTCGATTTCAAGCTTTAATTTTTCGATCTCCAAATCCTGGACAGGCGTGGGAGTCATTTTCATTTTTTGATCCTGCGCGAAAGCCGCTTGGCCTCGAACCAACAATGAACAAACCAAAAAAAACACGATCTTTTTCAATTTTTATCCCTTTCGACAAAAAAAAACCCCGTCCCATTCAAAATGGGACGGGGTCGCAACTCAACTGAATCTATGTTTTTTAGAACGCATACCGGACATCAGCCGACCAGAACATATCAGTAACTCCGGCGTAGAAGATTCCCGCGCCAGGCTGGAAGGTAGTCAAGTAGTTTTCGAATTGTTGCTCGTTCATTTCCATATCCAGAGAGAAGTTCTCAAACGTCGCGCCAACACCCATCGTCATGTTGACCCCGTTCGGCCAATCCATGGACTGGGAAGCCGTCGTCGTGTCTTGGAAGGCAGTGCCGCCGGCGTTGATGTTGGTCTTTTGGACCACTTTGGTCGTGATCTGTTGGAAAAGGTTGTGGCTGGCTCCGATACGGGCCTTCAACCAAGGGAAGAGGGGAGCTTCCACGGCCACATTGACCGGAACCACCCACCAATCCTCGTTTTGAAGAGATCCGCTGCCGGTGAACAATTGGTCCGCCGTGGCCGAACCGGCCAAGTTGTCGGCTCCCGATTGTTTCCAGGCGCGACCGTCATAAATGGCGCTCACGCTGGCGATCACATGGGCCTTGCCGTCAGCCACATTGTGGTCGCAGGCGAAACCCAAATTGATGTTGGTATCGGAATAGCTGTTTTTGAGATTCGTCGTCTCGCCCGCGTCGGTGTTGTTGCCATCGTTGTTGGTGTCCGTGAGGAAGGTTTGCTTCAACCCCAGGCTGCCCAACTTGGCGTTCGCGAAAATCCGGCTCGTGGTGGTGTCGTTGACTTTCAACTTCGCCAAAACGTTCGCCCGGATTTCCGAGATGTTGTCGTCCTTGATGGCGTTGTTGTACCAAGTGTTGGTTCCATTTTGAGCAGGATTCTCGCGGTTGTTGACTTCCTTGTAATCGACCATTCCCAAGGAATAACCAGCCGCCAAGTCCAAGCTGTCAATCACGCCAACGTTTTTCAAGCCCAGACCGAGGTCCAAGCCCAAAACTCCGGAGTACATGTTTCCGGTTTGGCTGATGTTGGTTCCAGTACCCGCCGTCGCCGCAGGCGAAAACACGCCGTTAGTGCTTCCATAACCAACGCCATTGTTCGGTCCACCGTTGTTACCATCTTGGGCCGCATAGTTAAAATGCACGCCAAAGGTAGCATCGGTAAAATCCTTGGCCCAGAACAAGTCAAGCTTGTTTTCCGGATCCTGGACCCGAATATTATTGAAAGGGGCAGGTATTTGAATGTGGAGATTGTTATGGTCGTAATGGGCGTCCACGTGGCCGTACGGATCTCCCGCACGAGTTCCATCGTAAGCGGAATAGAAGGGGCTCAAAGCCTGATCCCAGGTATTCCAGCCGTCCAAAATTCCGTTTTGATTAGCCGAGGGACCTTCGTTCCAACCAAAGGATTGGTTGAAGGGCCTGTTGGTATAAATACCCAAGTAACCGATATCATCCCAGTCCTTGTGGATCACACCAAACCAGTTATCGGAACTTCCGAGTGAAGCCATGCGGAAATCCGCGACGTTCCCAAAGCGGGCGGCGTCCTGGGGATACATCCAGATTCCGTCCAGGTCGTCGATCTGCTGACCAGCGGTCAACCCCAGGGAATTGGTACGCGAATCGGCCATGGCCTTCGTCGCGCCCAGCGCCATGAAACAAACTAACAACAAGAGTATTACTTTCTTCATGCTTCTCTCTCCTTATAGCTTTTATTGGGCCTGCACTCCTCAGGGAAGAGTGCCACACCCGTACGACACTGCTCTAGGGCTTTACAACAACCCCTACTACCGAAGAACAATACGAGCGTGGGTCGCTTCCCAAAAAAGCGCCACCCTCGATAAATTCTTCAACACCAAACGGTTGTGGTCACAAATCCGCTTGAGTCGAAGATCGCAAGCTCCGCTTGACGCGAAACCTACGATAAAACCCCCGCCTTTTTGACCCAAAAAATCAAAAGACAAGGCAATGCACAGACAATTGGCAGGAATATAAAGCTTCACCCTAACCCTGTCAAGATTAAAAATGGGATTTGGCCCCTAAAAGGCCCTATATAAGGTGGCTTTTTGGGTTTTTGCCATCAAAATGTTGTGGTTTACTAGAAAAATCCAGCGATTAAGGGGTTTTAAAAAACTTTCAAATGAGGGCTATTTCGCCTGTTTTTTACTCGACCGTAACACTTTTCGCCAAATTTCGAGGTTGATCGATTTCCCTGTGCTTATCCTTAGCTATCTCGTAAGCCAAAAGCTGAAGGGGCAAAACCGTTAAAAGCGGAGCAAAATCTTCACCTATCACGGGAACTTCTATGACCGAATCAGCCTTCCGCCCGACCCATTTGTCTCCCTTTTCAACCAGGGCGATCAACTTGCCCTTGCGCGCCTTCACCTCTTCCATGTTGTTCAACATTTTCTCGTAGACGCTGGAGGATTTCAGGGCGATGGCCACTACCGGCATCTTCGAATCGATCAAAGCGATAGGGCCGTGTTTCATTTCCCCGCCGGGATAACCTTCGGCGTGGATATAAGAAATTTCCTTCAGCTTCAGAGCGCCTTCCAGCGCGATAGGATATTGAATGCCCCGTCCGATAAATAAAAAATTGAAGTGCTTGGAATACAGCTTCGCGATTTTTTCAAAATGTTTTCGGTGTTTTAATACCGCGGCCATCATCCGGGGGGTTTGGGACAATTCTTTGGATTTCTTTTTCAATTCGGAAACGGGCAAGCTTTTCCGGACCCCCGCCAAATGAAGTGTCAAAAGCCACAAGGCTCCTAGTTGAGAGGTAAAGGCCTTGGTGGAAGCCACGCCGATTTCAGGGCCGGCCCTCGTGAGAAGCAACCCGTTCGCTTCCCGGGTGACCGAGCTTCCCATCACGTTGCAAATAGCCGCGATCTTGGCGCCCTTGGATTTGGCTTCCCGAAGGGCCACTAAGGTGTCCACCGTCTCTCCGCTTTGGGAAATGACGATGGTGAGCGTGTGTTGATCAATGATCGGATTGCTATACCTGAACTCCGAAGCGTTTTCGACTTCCACCGGAACACGGAGATATTTTTCCAGGAGAATCTTGCCGATCATCGCCGCGTAGTAAGAGGTGCCCATGGCCAGGATGGTGATTTTTTTAAATTTCGTAAGGAAGGACGATGACCAAAACTTTCCTTCCAAATGAACTTTTCCAGTCCCAAGATCCAATCGGCCGTTAAAGGTATCTTCCAAGGCCCGGGGCTGTTCCATAATTTCTTTCAGCATGAAGTGTTGGTAGCCGCCCTTTTCCGCCTGCTCGGCGGACCACTGAATCTCGGAAACGGTTTTTGAAATTTTCTTGCCGTTCGCGACGTTAACGACCTGGGTGCCTTCGCGCGTTACCACCACCATTTCGTTGTCATCCAGGTAATAAACCTTGCGGGTATGGGCTAATAGGGCCGGTACGTCGGAAGCGATAAAATTCTCGCCTTTTCCTATTCCAATGACCAAGGCCCCGCCGCCAGCCCTGGCTCCGATCAAGGTTTCCGGCTCTCCCGTATAAACCGCCACCACCGAATAGGTTCCGGTGATCTGGTTGAGCGCGCCCCGAACGGCTTCCATCCAAGGGTGGTTTTTGAGGCGTTCCTCAATTAAGTGGGCGAGAACTTCCGAATCGGTTTGGGACTTAAAAACATGGCCCTTGGCCTGCAGTTGTTTCTTAAGCTTTTGGTAATTCTCGATGATGCCGTTGTGAACCACCGCGATTTTTCCCGCACAATCGGTATGGGGATGGGCGTTGGAATCGGTAGGCTGGCCGTGGGTGGCCCAGCGGGTATGGCCGATGCCGGCGTTAATGGTTTTAGGGATCTGGGCTTGGCGAACAGCCTCGACTAGGTGGTTGATTTTCCCAGCTTTTTTAATGATTTTGAGATTGTGGCCAGGATTTAAAAGAGCCAACCCCGCCGAGTCGTAACCGCGGTATTCAAGCTTAATCAACCCATTCAATAGTATGGGCGCCGCTGGCTGTTCACCTGTATATCCGACGATTCCGCACATGAAAAACCCCATTCCTAAAAGTGGATTTCGGCTGTTAACAATAGTGGACTTAAGAATCGCATCTTAACACGGCCCTAATAATAGAAACAATTAGGGCTGTTCCAAGGCCTGGGCCAGCTTCATCATGACTTCAATGTCCAACTTCTCGCCGCGAATTTGGGGATCGATGGATAACTTTTTCAAGGCCGCCTCCACTTGCTCCGGCGGCTTGCCCAAGGACTTGAGGGAATTGGAAAGCATCTTTCTGCGGCTTTGGAAGATGGACCGCACCAAGGCGAAGAAACGCTTCTCCGCGTCACCCGATAAGGGAAAAGTTTCTTTGATTTCAATTTCAATGAAGGCCGAATCCACCTTGGGCCTGGGCCGGAAACTTTTGGCCGGAACATCGATGCGTTTCGTCACTTTGGAATAATATTGGGCGCAAAGGGTGAGGGCACCATAGGCCTTCGTACCCGGATTGGCGGCCATTCGATCCGCCACTTCCTTTTGGATCATCAGGTAAATCTTGCGGACAGACCCGTTGTATTGGGTTAAAAGCCGGGTAATTAGCGGGGTTGTGAGGTAATAGGGGATGTTGCCCGCCAAGGTAATTTTGCCGGGCAAGGGCGGCGCCTTGGAGCCGATATCGAGCTTGAGGATGTCGGCTTTGATCAACGCAACATTTGGGTTGGGTCCAAATTTTCGCTCTAACATGGCGAAAAGCTTGTGGTCCGGTTCGACTACGATCAAGGGGCGGTCCTTCTTCGCCAGCCTTTCGGTCAAGGCTCCGTAGCCGCCGCCCACTTCCAACAGAATATCCCCCAGCGGGCATTGAACCACTTCTTCGATTTGATCCAGGATTTTAGTCTCAGCTAAAAAGTTTTGGCCCGCGGATTTTCGGGGCCGGAAGGAATATTCTTTGAACATCTCGGAGATGGAATTCATGGGGGCATTATAACGAAACGGGATGTGACTTATGAAAAAGTGTTTTAGGTCTGTCATTCTGAGGCGACCTTTGCCGAAGAATCTATGTTTTACGGACCCACATAGATCCTTCGCCGCGCTCAGGATGACAAATGGAGGAAGACAGTCGGGAGAACTACAGTTTTGAAGATGACAGTCGCTCCGCCAGCTTGATGGCTTCTATCATGCTGGAAGGATTGGCGATGCCCTTGCCCGCGATATCAAAAGCGGTGCCGTGGTCGGGCGAAGTACGAACAAATGGCAAACCCAAAGTTAGATTCACTCCGTTATCGAAAGCCAAAAGTTTAAAGGGAATGAGACCCTGGTCGTGATACATGCAAAGCACCGCGTCATATTTTCCCTTGGAGGCCCAATAATAAAGGGTATCGGGCGGATGAGGACCTGTAACCTCCCAGCCCCTCTTTCGAGCCTTCGCGATAACCGGCTTCAAAATACGGATTTCTTCTTTTCCAAAGGCACCGTTTTCTCCGGCATGGGGATTTACCCCCGCGATAGCGATACGAGGCTTCGAAATTCCAAACCAATTGCAAAGCGTCTTCTCGGTCAACTCCAGCTTCTCCCAGACCAATGAAGACGTTATTTTCGAAAGTGAATCTTTTAAAGATAAGTGAATCGATTGAAGAACAATTCGAAACGGACCGCCTGCCATCATCATGGCGAAGGATTTGGTGCCGGAGAGATGGGCCAATAGCTCGGTGTGGCCAGGAAAAGAACAGCCGGCCTTGTGGATGGATTCTTTGCAAATCGGCGCCGTCACCAAGGCGTCGACTTGTCCCGCCAGTGCCAATTTTGCCCCTTGAAGAATATAACGAACTGCCGCAGTACCATTAGCGGCCGTGATTTTTCCCCATTGGACTTTTTTGACACCGCCTAGGTCCAGCACGCCAACTTGATTCTTCAATCCTCTAGCCAATTCCGGATCATTCACCCACACGAGAGAAAGACGGATTTCTAATTTTTTGGTTAGTTGAACTAAATATTTAAAATCGCCAATAAGAAGGAATTTCGATTTGGACGTTTTTACAAGCCGTGACAACGCCTTCAAGGTTACTTCCCCGCCGATGCCCGAAGGATCACCCACAGTAACTGCAATTAAGGGTTTTGATTTAAGGAAAGGAACCATTGCACCACCGAAAAATTTATTTCAAGTATCCTCGTGCCCGCATATTCGGAATATAACCAAACCAAAAAGCGGAACCGAAATAAAAAACAAGAACAAGGATTTGAAAAATATGATCATCCTGGGTTCCATGGTTATCAATCGGCAAATAATCCAGGCTCAACCCAACTTTCATCAAAAGACTAAAAGTTAAACCAAGAACTACCAGATTAATTAATTTTCCCCACATCCAATTAATTTTCATATTTTTATCAGGCGGAAAGATTTTCACATAAAATAAATAGTGTACAAAACTTATAGGTATACCGAATGCCAAGCTACACAAAATTGCTTTTTCCATAGATCTAAATTCCCTTTTAAAGCGCCTTTGCCGCCAAGGCCGCCAAGGGCGACCTCTCACTCTTGGACAAGGTGATATGCCCGAACATCTCATTTCCCTTAAAACGCTCGGCTAGGTACACGATGCCGTTGGAAGAGGCGTCCAGGTAGGGGTTGTCGATCTGGTAGGGGTCGCCGGTGAGGATGATCTTGGTGCCGACCCCCGCGCGGGAAACGATGGTCTTGATCTCGTGGGGCGTCAGGTTTTGCGCCTCGTCCACGATCATGAATTGCTTGGGGATGGAACGGCCCCGGATGTAGGTGAGGGCTTCCATTTCCAGCTTGTGGGAATCCAATAGGTATTGGACCTTGTCGTCCACTTCCTCGGTGTCGCTTTGAAGGTGGCCTTTATCCAGGATAAATTCCAGGTTGTCGAAGATGGGCTGCATCCAGTTCATGAGCTTCTCGTCCTTGGTGCCTGGCAAGTAGCCGATGTCTTTCCCCAGCGGGACAATCGGCCGGGAAACCAGGACCCTGCGGTATTTCTTCTCATCCAAAGTTTTCAAGAGGCCCGCGGCTAATGCCAGTAGGGTTTTTCCCGTTCCCGCCGAACCCACCAGGGTCACCATGGGGATGCGGTCATTGAGCAGGAGATTCAGAGCAAAATGCTGTTCACGGTTCAGCGCCTTGATGCCCCAGGCTTCCGGGTCTTTGAACCAAAGGGACTGGGCTTCCTTCAGGCTGTCCTTGTAAATGCCAAGGGCCGTCTTGGCCTCGTGGATGTCACTCTTTAAGAGCAGGAACTCATTCTCGTAAAGTTTTTGTTCGGTTTGGGACTTCAGGGAAATTTTTCCCAATTTGTAAAACTCATCGATTTCGGCGTCCTTAACCGTAATGGTCGTCCATCCGGAATAAAGCTCGTCGATGTTGACCTTGTTAGTCTCGTAATCCTCAGAAACCACGCCCAAAGCGTCAGCCTTAATGCGGACGTTGATGTCCTTGGTGATGAACTTGACGTTCTCGCCCTTTTCCTTCAAAGCCATGGCGATGCCGATGATGTTGTTGTCGATCTTGATATGGGAAAGGGAGGCAGGCAAGTGGCTGTTAGGCGTGCTGATATCCACCCGGACCATGCCGCCGTTGGCCAAGGGAACACCCTCCTGCAGGTTCCCCTTGTGGCGCAGGTTATCCAGCATGCGGGCCACTTCCCTGGCATTGCGGCCCCTTTCATCGTCGTATTTCTTGAAGGTGTCCAATTCCTCGATCACGGCCAAGGGAATGACAACCGTATTGTCCTCGAAGGATTCCAGGGCGTGGGGATTGTGGATCAGGACGTTGGTGTCCAGGACGAATGTTTTTTTCACGTTGGAGAACCCTCCGAATGGATTAAATGCGCTTTCAAAAAATGGAACAAGGTTTTTGCGAAATGTGAGGCCCAGTGAAACGTTTCGGAAAAGGCTTGCGGCAGAGGCAAGGTTTGCGGCCAGAGGATAGTGAAGAGGAGCATTAGGACAATCATATTTCCGGCAAAAATGAAAATCAAGGAGAACACCACGCCCCCCTCCTTTAAATCCGGCTGGTGATGGGAGAGGGAGTAGACGGTTAAGGCCAGGTGAAAAGCATAGGTAAAGCCGCTCAACCCGATCAGGTAAATCTTGAAGGGCTGGGCCGCGATAGCGTAAAGCCCCAAGGTTACCGCCGTGTAAAGGGGAAAAATATAGGGCGCCAGACTGATGAAGATGTGGGATTTATTCACGACCGTTGTTCCGCCGGTGGTGGAGGCGTGGATGGAGGTCACTTTCCCCCCCATCAAAACCGCCGCAAGGGCGTGGGTCAACTCATGGGCCATAACGTGGCTCAAGATGGGTTTATAGAGCAGGATGTGGATGAGGAAATAGAGGATAAAGCAGGCGGAGAAAACGATAATGGTCGCTTCCGTCCAGTGAATCCGGAGCAGGGATTGGCCCATCACGCACCCAATCGATGCGCTCAACCACAAAAGGATAAATCCGAAAAAAAACTTTAAAAAAATTCCGGCAAAAAATTTTTTTATCGGTTGCCTCTTAATAAATAGTAGAGTCGCCAAAGGTGAGATTTTGTGTAAGGGTCGGAGAGGGGGTGATAGTACCGAATTTGATATAAGGGTCCCCAGTGGCGGGTAGTCCCGTTCCCGCCAAATCCAAAAAGGCCATCAAATACTCGGCCGAGCTGGCATGCGATGCCAGATTATAGGTCGTGCTGTTGCAAGTCAGGAAATCGTAAGCCAGGTTGTCCCGGGTTGCATACCCCGAATCCTTGTATAGCAGCACGACGACACCGTTGGTGGCTGAAACCGTATGGCTCCCCGTGTAGGACAAGGATCCGGAAACACCGCCTAAGAGGCATGTGTCATCAAAACTAATCGATACGGAAACTTTGGGCTGGGCGCCAGTAAGGGTCAAGGGCGTCGCGGTTCCACAGGGGGTCCCATTGTAAAAATAATAGGGATCGCCCTGGTGCGGCGTCGGCTCCTGGCCGGCCGTGAGCGGCTCGCAAGGCAGGCTTACGGCCCCATAAAAAGCGATCAAATAATAAGTTCCCAACGAAAAGGGGTTTAAGGAATAGGCGGCCCCATTGGCCGTATTTTGTTGGTACTGGTCCCCGCTCTTGGGAGTAAAACTCGCCGCCGCGTTCAACTCAACCGCCATGCGATGGGTATTGCTGACAGATCCTAGGGATCCGGTATAGGTCAAGGTTCCTGAGACGGTATAGGGATTAGGCGCTGGGGCTGCCGGAGTCGATTGGGAATTACACGCGCTTAGACCCACGGCGACGACCGATAAAATCAAAAGAAAAGCGTTCATTTGAACCCATTTCATTTTCAAAGTTCTCTCCCATTTATAATAAACCAGAATTTATTCTAAAAGCGGCACCACCAAACGCTCTATTCCGAAAAGATATTATCACATTTGTCGAATTTTAATTCTTCGATCCACGCAACTTTGCCATCCTCAATCCAAGCCCTCATCTTTGTCCATCGACTCTCCCGGCGCGCCCTTGATCTCGGTGGCGATCTGATACACCACTTCCCGGGGTAAATCCCTCATTTTACAGACGGCCTTGACCGCCTCGGTCTTGGAAAGCTTTTGCTCTTTCATCAATTGCATTAACTGGTCGGCGATAGAAACCCCCGCCCATTTTTCCAAGGAAGAGCGGTCTACCCTTTCCCCGCCCTCTACCACGATGACGAATTCGCCCTTAGGTTCCTTCGCCTTGAAGTGCTTCCCGATTTCTTCCAGGCTTCCGCGCACGAATTCCTCGTGCAATTTGGTGAGTTCCCTCCCCACCACAGCCTGGCGGTTTCCCAAGGCGCCTAACATGTCCTTCAAGCAGGCGCGGAGCCGGTGGGGCGACTCGAAAAAAACCAGCGTGTGTTCCTGCAGGCGCAAATGGGTCAGGGCCTTGTGCCGGTCGCCCGCCTTGGCCGGAAGAAACCCCGCGAAGGTAAAGGGTGTCGCGGGAAAACCGGAAGCCGGCAGGGCCGCCAAAAGAGCCGAGGCGCCAGGAATGGGGACCACGGTGAAACCTTTTTCCACCACCGCTTTTACCATTTGAAAACCAGGATCCGATATGCCCGGCATACCGGCGTCGGTGACCAGCGCCACGCTTCCCTTTTCCTCCAAGGTTTTAATGATTTCATCGATTCTTTTCACTTCGTTATGCTCAAAGCAGGAAACCAGCTTATTGGCCTTGATCCCGAAGTGGGTCAAAAGTTTTAGGGTATTGCGGGTATCCTCGGCGGCGACCAGGGTGACTTCCTTCAAAACCTTCAAGGCACGGAAGGTCATGTCCTCTAAATTACCAATGGGGGTTCCCACTAGATAAAGGGTCCCGGGCTGGATCGCGTTTTTTTCGGTCACTTTTTTCCTAACTTTTTTAAAAGAATGATAAAAATCACCCTCACCCCGCCCTCTCCCCTCAAGGGCGAGGGAGAACACCTTAAACTTAAGGCATTTTACCTCCCTCTCCCCTTGCGGGAGAGGGTAGGGTGAAGGGTCGAGTTATCCTTTTTAATCTTTCCCCTCATGCTTTTACTTTTACCCGGCTTGTTCTGATGAGAGCCCTTAAACTTTTCCACCGCACGCCAAACGAGAAAACCAATCAAAAGTCCCAAGGCATATCCCCCTAAAACGTCGGAAGGATAATGGAGCCCCAGATATATCCGGGACAAGCCCACCAGAAGGGCGATGGACACAAAAGCCCAGGTCCAGCGCCGGTAGTAAACCGATAACAAGAACATGGAAGCGCCCATATTGGCGGCGTGGCTGGAAGGGAAAGAATAGGCGCTGCTCTTGCCAACGGGCGTTAAGACGCCTTCCAACGCGTTGCAGGGCCTTACCCGTTCTACCCAGCCTTTGAACAGATGACTGGAGGATTGATCGGAAAGGAGAATGGCGACGCCCAAACTCAGGACCAACCAGCGGCCCTCGGCGCCCCCTTTCCAAGCCCAATAGATGAAAAGTAAAACCAATGGAAAATAAAAATGATGGAAATCGGTGACAAAAGAAAAAAACCTATCCAACAGGGGGCAGGACCAGCCGTGATTGATCCAGAAAAAAACCGACAGGTCCCATTGATAAAGTGTATTGACCAAGGATCAGGTAACGGGAAGGACGGCGGCTCCGTCCGGCATGGATTCATAGATTTCGCCCAGCGTCTTCACAACCCAGTCGGTGTCATCGGTGGTTAAAAGCCTTTGGCGCAGGTCCCTGGCGCCTTCAAATCCTTTGAGGTAATGGGTCAAGTGTTTGCGCATTTCCAAAAGGCCCATCCGCGGGCCCTTCACTTCGATAGAGCATTTTAACTGTTCCAAAGCGATGCCGATTTTGAATTTGAGCGTGGGAGCGCTTAAAGGTTTTCCCGTTTCCAGGTAATGGTTGATCTCCTCGAAAATCCAGGGGGCGCCCATGCTTCCCCGCCCAATCATGATGCCATCGCATCCCGTTTCGTTGAAAAGTTTATAGGCGTCTTCCGCGCACTTCACGTCGCCGTTGCCGATGATGGGGATGGAGGCTTTTTCTTTTAATCTTTTGATCACGTCCCAGTTGGCCTTACCCTCAAACATCTGGCTGCGGGTCCGGGCGTGGATGGCCAGGGCCGAAGCCCCCGCTTCCTGCACGGCTTCCAAGACTTCAAATACGGCGTTGTCCATGGCGTCATAG
The DNA here is from genome assembly GCA_964531065.1 of uncultured bacterium. GTDB lineage: Bacteria > Oederibacteriota > Muellerivitia > Muellerivitales > Muellerivitaceae > PALSA-1180. The sequence goes on along the minus strand of CAZHFP010000014.1, from coordinate 3,196 downwards.
CCGGCCCGGGTCTTGACCGTGATTGGGATCTTGCCGCCGGTTGCTTCCACCATGGCTTTCACGATCCAGCCGGCCCTTTTGGGTTCCTTCAGGATGGCCGAGCCGGCGTCGCATTTTAAAATCTTGCCGACGGGGCATCCAAAATTAATGTCGATGACGTCCGGTTTGACTTCTTCCGCCACCTTGGCAGCCGCTTCCCCCATGATGCCCGGGTCGCCGCCGAACAACTGCACGCCCACGGGTCTTTCGGGTTCGGTGAATTCCATCAGCTCGCTGGACTTATCGCTGCCGCTGCCCTGCATCAGGGCCCTTGAGCTGACCATTTCGGTGATGACCATGGCGGCGCCATATCGCCGGGCCAGGCGGCGGAAGGACGTGTCGGTGTAGCCCGCCATGGGAGCCAGGAAGACCCGGCCGTTCAAGGTCACGTTGCCCACTTTAAGTTCGCGCGCGGATTGGCCCATGGCCTTCAAAGGCGCTTCGGAAAGTTCCGGCGCCATGGGGGCCTGGCTGGCTTGGTCGATACTGGATTGGGATTCCCTGGGTAGGACGCTCATTAGTCGAACACAACCTCTCTAACGCCTTGAAGTCTGGATAATCTTTGGGTGATTCTTTTTCCCTCGCCAACCGGCAGGGGTTTGAAATGGATCACGATATATTTTTCACCGGGGGTAGGAGCCTGGACCTCGGTCCGGACAATTTTAACGCCGAATCCCCGCAGTGATTCCTTCACATCCTCGATCAACTGGACTTTCATTTTAGCATGGATCGTCACGCTGTGATAAAGATGGGTCTCCACATAATCATCCACAAAGTTCATCAGGTAAAGAACCACCATCACTAAGAGGGTCGTCAGTGCCGCTCCGGAATAAAAACCGCAGCCCAGGGCCATTCCGATGACGGCGACCACCCAAAGGCTGGCGGCGGTGGTCAGCCCCGAAACGAAGCCTTCCCGGGAACGCATAATGGTTCCCGCGCCTAAAAAGCCGATCCCCACCACGATATTGGAAGCGATCCGGCTGGGTTCCACCTTGTCAGGGAATAACTCGGACATGTAAATGGACACCAACATCACCAAAGCCGAACCCAACCCCACCAAGATATGGGTGCGGAAACCGGCCGGTTTGCCCAAGCGTTCCCTTTCCCAGCCGACAATGCCGGTCAACAGAACGGTCAAAGCGAGCCGGAGGGTGATCACGTCGAGATGGGCGGCCAAGGGAATTTCTTGCATAAATTTATTGTAGCAGGAAGGGGGAAACGCTGGAAGGGTAGGCCGTCGCGGTCGCCGAAAAGGAGGCCCTTTTGCCTTGGGATAGCTGGAAAGCTCCCAGCCCAGCGATCATGGCGCCGTTATCCGAACAATATTTCGGGGGCGGCACCCTTAGTTCCACGCCGAAAGATTCTGTTTCTTTTTTCAACGCTTCCCGGAGAGCCATGTTGCAGGCCACTCCGCCGCCCAACACCAAACTCTTGACGGGAAATTGCTCAAGCGAGGTCCTGACATGCTCGGTAATTTCCATCAGGATCGTATTTTGGAACTTGGCCGCCAGCCTTTCCCGGTCTTTGTCGTTTCGCGGAGGATTTTTTTTAATTTCAAGGGACACCGCCGTCTTGACGCCGCTGAAGGAAAAATCCTGGCTCTTGTCCTTCATCCTCGCGCGGGAAAATTTTTCCTTAACTTCCGGCGCCTGTCCCGCCAGTTTCTCGATCAAGGGACCGCCCGGGTATCCCAGCCCCATCAGTTTGGCCACCTTATCAAAAGCCTCGCCAGCGGCGTCATCCCGAGTGGAGCCGAGCAGCCGGTACTGACCCCAAGCTTCCATGTGATAGAGTTCCGTGTGTCCTCCCGAAACCACCAGACCTAAGGCCGGAAATAAAACGGGGTCCGAATCCAGTACGGCGGCGTAGAGGTGCGCCTCGATATGGTGAACGGTGGCCCAAGGGACTCCTAAACGGAAAGCCATGGCCTTCGCCGCGGAGATCCCGACCAAAAGGGCCCCGATAAGGCCCGGAGCCGCCGTCACCGCGATGCCGGTTAACTGGTCGAAGTTTAACTGAGATAGCTTTAAAACTTCTTGAACTAAAAATGGTAAATTTTCCAAATGCTGGCGGGAAGCCACCTCGGGCACGACCCCGCCGTAACGGCTGTGAAGGTCCGTTTGCGAGGCCGTCTCGTTGGCTAAAACCCTGCTGCCGTCCTCGACAATTGCCACTGAGGTTTCATCGCAGGAAGATTCAATTCCTAATACTAGAGCCGACATCTAAAGTCCTTTAACCACAGAGTTAACCGAGTTACACAGAGTACAACAAAAAACCCATTGAACCACCAAGGTCACCAAATTCACCAAGAAATTCAAAAGACAAAACCGATATCATTGAAAATTTTCAAGCTTCTCTTTTTTTATTCCGGTGAAATGGGGTTTGTCTGAAATCCTTACTCTGTGTTACTCCGTGTAACTCTGTGGTTCAACATTCTTCATTCTTTCACCACTTCCGACGCGAAAACAAATTGGATGCCCTGTTCCTTCAACCCGCCGACCGCTGCTTCCAGAGTTTTCAAGGTTATCGTTTTGAAATGGCCGATACCGACGGCCACTCCGTGTTTGCGCGCCCGCCGGACCAACAGGTCCAACTGTTTTAAAATGGCCTCGGGCGTTTCCACGTTATCCAAGAAAACATCCCGCCGTGCCACAGGCACGCCCGCCTTCTTCGCCACCGGCTCCACGACCGACTCGGACGTCGTCCTGGAATCGATGATAAAAAGATCCCGTTTTTTTAAAACCTGGCAGACATCCCAGACCAGCTCCGGATCCGTCGTGGCCACGCTTCCCATGTGATTATTCAGGCCCCGGCAATGGGGTAAATCGTCCAGGGCTTTTTCAACCTTGTCCCGAGCGTCCGAACTATCCATTCCCTTTGTCAACAGCGCCTTGTAATCCCCGCCCACAACTCCCTTTTCATGGCCCTCCATGGGCATATGGCACATTACCTCGACCCCATGGGAAGGAAATTCCTCCGCGAGACTTTTTGAAAATTCCACGTCCGGAATAATCGACACGGTCACAGGAACTTTCAAGGCGTATAAGTGTTCCAGAGCCACTCCCCTTTGATAACCGCCATCGTCAATGATGAGGCAAACCTGGGGCAGGGAGGCGTGTTCAAAGACCATCTCGACTGGCGTCCATTCGGACGTGAA
>CAZHFP010000013.1:26459-29715 GCA_964531065.1 uncultured bacterium | reverse complement strand
TTCTGGTTTTCACTATCCCTCGTCGGAATGTTCGTCTTTTCCCGCATTGACTACCGTTTTTGGATTGAGGCTTCCTATATTTTTTACTGGATCGCCATTCTTTCCCTTCTGGTGGTCCTGGTCATCGGAGACGAGACCAACGGAGCCAAGCGCTGGATCAAACTGGGCATCCTTTCTTACCAGCCTTCCGAATTGGCCAAGTTTGCGGTGCTTTTGGTATTGGCCCGTTATATAGGAAGCCGGACCGTGGAATTGTTTTACCTGGGGCGGCTGTTTTTTCTCTTGGCCATGCTGGGCTTGCCGCTGGTTTTGATTTTGAAACAGCCGGATTTAGGCTCGGCGCTTTTGCTGGTGCCCGTTTCCATCATCATCATGTATGTGGGGGGGATTCAATATAAATGGCTGCTGTGGATGTTCGTGATGGGGATCGCCGCCTGTCCCTTGATTTGGCATTTTTTAAAGGATTACCAGCGCGAAAGAATGTTCGTCTTCATCAATCCCCAGGACGATCCTCTGGGCGCCGGTTACAATATTATCCAGTCCATGATCGCCATCGGGTCCGGCGGGATTACGGGCAAGGGCTACATGCAGGGAACCCAAACCCAGCTGTCCTTTATCCCGGAGCATCACACGGATTTTATTTTTTCCGTGGTGGGGGAGGAATGGGGCTTTTTGGGCTGCGCGGTCATTTTGATCCTTTATTATTTACTGATCCAAAAATCCTTTGAGATTGCCCGCAAGGCCAGGGACCGGGAAGGCTCCCTTTTGGCGCTGGGAGTGGCCAGCATGTTCGCGGTTCAGATTGTCATCAATGTCGGTATGACGGTGGGATTGCTCCCTGTGACGGGACTCACGCTTCCTTTTATTAGTTATGGAGGATCCTCGCTCATTTTCAGCTACTCGGCGATTGGAATGCTGCTCAACATTTCCTACGCGAATCGAAGGCCGGTGCTGGTCACGGGAAAAGGCTGATTTCGATTTAATCCCTTCTCCCTTGAGGGGAGAAGGCCAGGATGAGGGTGGTTTTTAACATCTGAGGCACCCCTCACCTTGCCCTCTCCCACAAGGGGCGAGGGAGTGGGAGTGCGCAGAAAATTAACTCTGCGATTTATTTAATTTATTGAGGAGAAAATCATGGTCCGGTCAACAAAAGTTACGCCGCCTCGTGCGGTTGAAAACGCAGAACCCCAAATTCCACACAAGTCCAGCGCCGAACCGATGTACTTCGCTTTTGTGGTTTGGGGCGCGGTGATTTCGGCGGTCCTTTATTTTCTGGGTTACGCCTACCTCACCTTTTACGACCGTGAGTTTGGAATCGAGATGGAGGACTATTCCTACTACGAGGTCTTGTTAAAATCCTACAACGTCATCAAAATCCTGAACCCGAAGCTTTTGGCCTTCGTGGTGCTGTTGGGGTCGTTCATTTTCACCCTGACGTTGATTTTGAGGAACGATCAGGGGATTCTGAAAAAAATTATTCGGAAGACCCGGGGCTGGGTGCTGTTGATTGTCATACCGGCCTCCGCCCTTCTTCTTTCCTGCGGATTGTGGTTTTTTATCCGGGATGTTTTTATGACCGCCCGGGAGGCGGGGATCATTTACGCCCAATACATGAAGAGCCACCTGGGGGACCAAAGCCGGATTACCTTCATCTTCGACCCGGCCGCCGCGAAAAGTCTGCCGCCCTTTTTGATCGCGGCGAACGCGAAAAGGGAATTCCGCTTAGTGGAAAGGGCCAAGCTCAGTTATTTCGTGATGCGGAAACCGGTGATTGGTTTTGACCCGATGGTTTACGAAATTCCGAGGGTCAAGGTGAACCTGGCCGCCATCGACAAATAAGAGGTCCCTCCCCGGGGATTTCCCCTGATTTTTCAATATTCATTATCCTCTTTTGATATACTCTTGAAAATTTCGGGGGTTCCATGGCTTCGAAAAAAACCATTAAACTGACTTGGAAAAAGGGTCTGACGATTTTCGCGCTGAGCTGGGCCGCGACCTTCCTCTCGGTCTATGTCCTGCGCCAGGTTTTCATCCCTGCGGAGGAGATGGCCTGCTACCACCGAATAGGAGTTTTACAGAAGGCGGTCAACCAATGGAACCAGGCCCACCCGGACAAGGTGATGAATGATGAGATCAACGAAGCGGCGTTAACTCAAGAAGGCTTTCTGTCGGCTCAAACTTACGACCATGAGAAACATTATTATTTCGTGGGGGAAACGGCTCACGGATTGAAAGTAAAGTGCAACAAACATGAGGATAACCCCCTGATCTTAAGATTAACCGGGAACACCCTCTTGGCCGTAATTGTCTTCGTCGTGTTTTGTATCTTTAAGGGTTTTGTATTATTTGATCCCGCCTAGAGGCCGGACGAGCGGTGAATGACTCAGGGCACGGCATGCCGTGCCCTTAACTTTTTCGAGGTGAAACATGTCGGAAGTATTGATCGTCGGTTCAGTGGCTTATGACGGCTTAAAAACCCCTTATGGTTCCGTTCCCAAAATACTGGGCGGAGCCGCGACCTATTCCAGCCTGGCCGCGTCCCTCTTCGCGCCGGTGAAAATGGTAGGCGTGGTGGGCGATGATTTTAAAGAAGCCGAATTCAAAATGCTGCGGCGCCACGGTATCAATACCGAACTCGTGACCCGGGAAAAAGGTAAAACCTTTTTTTGGACGGGCTATTACGAAACCGACATGTCGGTCGCCCATACGGTCAGCCTTGAACTGGGAGTTTTCGAGACGTTTAACCCCTTGATCCTGGGCCGCTCCCGAAAAGTCCCCTTCGTTTTTTTGGCGGCGATCCATCCGGATCTGCAGATGAACGTGCTCAAGCAAATGGACAAGCCGAAGTTCGTCGTATTGGATACAAGGGATCTTTGGATCAACATCACCAAACCCTCTTTGCTAAAGGTGCTCAAGAAGACCGACTTGGCCGTGGTCAATGACCAGGAAATCCGCCTCTTGACCGGGGAAATGCACCTGATGAAGGGCGCGAGGGCGCTCCAGAAAATGGGCCCCAAAATTGTGATCGTCAAAAAGGGCGAGCATGGCGCCATGATGTTCGGGCCGGGCTGGACTTTCTTGTCACCGGCCGTTCCGCTGGATTACGTGGTGGATCCGACGGGCGCCGGGGACACCTTCGCGGGGGCCTTTATCGGCTACCTGGCGAAGTACGGAAAAGTGAACGAGAAACTATTGAAGCAGGCGGTCATCGCGGGAAACCTGGTGGCTTCCTTCACGGTTCAGGGATTTGGGACCA
>CAZHFP010000013.1:22511-26359 GCA_964531065.1 uncultured bacterium | reverse complement strand
ATTAAAAAATTTCCGCCGTATCTTTTCGCGCGGCTGAACGCCGAGAAACTGGCCGCCCGCCACAAGGGCGAAGATGTCATTGATTTCGGCATGGGAAATCCAGACAATCCCACGCCCCAACCTGTCGTGGACAAACTCATTGAAGTGGTGCGGGACAAGAAATCCCACCGCTATTCCACGTCCAAGGGAATCCCGGCTTTTTTAAAAGCGGTGTCCCGCTGGTATGAGCGCAAGTACGACGTTTCCATCGATCCCAAGGCGGAAGCTGTTTCGGTCATCGGCTCCAAAGAAGGACTCGCCCATCTGGGACTGGCCGTCATCAATCCCGGCGATAAAGTATTGACGCCGACGCCGACCTATCCCATCCATCACTACAGTGTCATCATCGCGGGTGGAACACTGGTCCCTATTTCCATTTTGGAGGGTCCGGAAGTCTTCTTAAAAAATCTCAGCAAGGCCTACGCTAAGTCCCGTCCCAAACCCAAAATGCTCATTATCAATTTTCCCCATAACCCAACCACAGTTTGCGTAGAAGCGGAATTTTTTAAAGAGATCGTCAAGTGGGCCAAGAAAAATCAGGTGATGGTGGTGCATGACTTGGCTTACGCGGACATCGTTTTCGACGGCTACAAATCGCCGAGTTTTTTAGCCACCAAAGGCGCCAAGGACGTAGGGGTGGAGATGTTTACCCTGTCCAAGTCTTACAACATGGCCGGCTGGCGGGTAGGGTTCGCCGCGGGCAACCCCAAGATCATCGCTTCCTTAGCCAAAATTAAAAGCTACATGGACTACGGTATCTTTACTCCCATCCAGGTCGCAGCCATCACGGCTCTCGACAGCCCGGATGAAAATCTCCGCAAGTTGGCGGCGGTCTATCAGGAGAGGCGTAATATCATGGCCGACGGGATGAACGCCATGGGCTGGCCCGTTGAAAAACCCAGAGCGGCCATGTACCTTTGGGCGAAAATTCCCCAGCGCTACGCTAAAATGAGCTCCATGGACTTTTCCATGATGCTGTTAAAGGAAGCGGCGGTCGCCATCTCGCCCGGCTCCGGATTCGGAAGCTTGGGCGAGGGGTACGTGAGGATGGCTTTGGTGGAGAACAAGGACCGCATCCGCCAAGCCTTGAGGAATATCAAGAAACTGTTTTGATTTTTTGTAGGGGCGCGATTCATCGCGCCCAGGGCGTCATAAATGCCGCCCCTACATTGGACAAAGGAAGAATGAAATGGACATTGCCGAACGCATGAAACAAATAGCCCCCTCGATGACCCTGGCCATCGACGCGAAGGCGAAAAAATTAAAAGAAGAAGGACAAGATATCCTGAACTTCGGCGCCGGGGAGCCGGACTTCAACACGCCCCAGGTCATCTGCGACGCGGCGAAAAAAGCCATCGATGAGGGACACCACAAGTACACGCCCGCCGCCGGCACAGTGGAATTGCGCAAGGCCATCGGCCAATACTTAAACCGGGAGTACAAGGTCCAATACGAGCCGGGAGAGATTGTGGTCTCCAGCGGAGCCAAGCATTCCCTCTATAACGCCTTCCTCGCATTGGTGAACCCGGGAGATGAGGTTTTGATCCCTTCGCCCTATTGGGTGAGCTACCCGGAACAGGTCAAATTCGCGGGCGGTATTCCGGTATTCGTGGAATGCTCCGAAGCGGATGAGTTCAAGCTGACGCCGGAAGTCCTCAAGGCGAAAATTACCCCTAAGACAAAAGTTCTCATCCTTAATTCACCCAGTAACCCAACTGGCGCGGTCGTGTCCCGCAAGGCCATGGAAGGCATCGCCGAACTGGTCTTGAAACATAAAATTTGGGTGATCTCCGATGAAATTTACGCCAAACTCATTTACGGCGAGGAGCATGTCTGCTTTCCCTCAATCAACAAGGAGTTGATGGCTCAGACGATCCTGGTGAACGGCATGTCCAAGGCCTACGCCATGACCGGCTGGCGCCTGGGTTACGCGGCGGGACCGGCCAAAGTCATGAAGGTCATCGGCGACTTCCAGAGCCACTCCACTTCCAACGCGACGGCCATCGTCCAGAAAGCGGGGATCGCCGCCCTGGCCATTCCTGATTCGGAAATTTTGAAGATGGTGGCCGTATTCCAAAAACGCCGGGACATGATCGTGGACGGCTTGAACGCCATTCCCGGCGTGAAATGCCTGAAGCCTGCCGGCGCTTTTTATGTTTTTCCCAATGTAAAGGGCCTGTTCAAACCGGGCCGTTCCAATTCCATGGAGCTGTCGGAATACCTGTTGGACAAAGCTAAGGTGGCCTTGACGCCGGGCATCGCTTTCGGGGCGGAAGGCTATATGCGCCTTTCCTACGCGACGAGCGAGAAGGTCATTTTGGAAGGTTTGAAGCGCATTAAGGAAACCGTCTAGAGGCCTTTGCTGAAGGCTTTTGGTTGAAACCGCCTGTATTTTTCGATAATCTATACATCCTTTAACAAAACGCCCCGGACCCTATGGGCCCCGGGGCGTTTTGTTATATGAGGCTTTTTACCCATTGGAGTGAGTGATGTCCCAAAAGTCCATTATTCAAATCGGCATGATCGGCTTCGGCAACGTGGGTCAGGGTATTTATAAACTTTTGGAAAAAAACCGCGCCCTCATCGAATCCAAGGTCGGCGCCCAGATGCGCATCAAGAAAATCGTGGTGAAGGATTTAACCAAGCAGCGGGAAATCACCGTTCCCGAAGGGATGCTCACCGATAAGTTCGAGGACATCCTCAATGATCCCGAAATCGACGTGGTGCTGGAACTGATGGGGGGCTACGAGCCCGCCCGGACTTACCTGCTGGAAGCCATGAAAAAGGGCAAGCATATTGTTACGGCCAACAAGGCCGTCCTTTCGGTCCATTGGGACGAAATTATCGAAACCGCCCGCCAGCAGAAGGTGGATATCTATTTTGAAGCCGCTGTCTGCGGCGGCATCCCGGTCGTCCAGGCCATCAACGATGGGCTGGCCGCCAACAACATCACGTCCATTTACGGCATCGTGAACGGCACGACCAATTTCATCCTGCAAAAAATGACGGAAGAAAAAAAGTCTTTCAAGGAAGCCCTTCAGATGGCTCAGAAAAAAGGCCTGGCCGAGGCGGATCCGACTCTGGACATCAACGGCATGGACTCGGCCCACAAGCTGGCGATCTTGGCCTCCTTAGCCTTTTCCAAAAGGGTCAAGGTCGAGGATATTTATGTGGAGGGTATCGAACGCATCACGGTTCAGGATATCGAGTTCGCGAAGGAGGAGTTCGGCCGGGTGGTGAAGCTGTTCGCCATCGCCGAAGTGGAAGGGGACGAATTGGAAGTCCGGGTGCATCCGACCTTGATCCCGCAGGAGCATTTATTAGCCAAGGTTGACGGTGAATACAACGGCGTTCTCGTGACTGGCGATTTCGTGGGGACCACCATGTACTACGGTCTGGGGGCCGGCAATAAGCCCACCGCCTCGGCGGTGATGAGCGACCTGATCTACGTTTGCCGCAGCGTCAGCGACAATGTGGCGGGGGAAATTTCCAACTGCTGGTTCCTGAACGACAATCCCCAAATCAAGCGCCTGAAAAAAATGGGGGACATCAAGTCCCGCTACTATTTAAAGTTCACCGTGTTGGACCAGGCGGGAGTTTTGTCGGCCATCTCCCGTATCTTGGGGGAAAACCAAATCTCCATTGCCTCCGTCATTCAGAAAGAACAGAAAAAAGGCGACAAGGTGCCGGTCGTGATCGTGACCTACGAGGCGATGGAAAAGAACGTCCAGGAAGCCCTAAAAAAAATCAACGGCCTTCCTTTTGTCCAGGAAGAAACCCTCCTGATCCGCATGGACCGGGGAGAGTAA
>CAZHFP010000013.1:2965-22411 GCA_964531065.1 uncultured bacterium | reverse complement strand
CCTTCCTTTTGTCCAGGAAGAAACCCTCCTGATCCGCATGGACCGGGGAGAGTAACGGCAATTTTGAGTTCTGAATTTTGAATTTTAAATGATGGTGAATTTTGAACCTTTGGTTCAAAATTTTCCGAAATTACGAATTACCCATTGAGAATTAAAAATTCTCGACTGACTTTTAGGAGAGCAAATGGCTTACTGGCGGGGATTAATCGAAGAGTATCGGCCCTATTTGCCGGTCACGGATAAGACGCCCGTCATCACTTTGAAAGAAGGCGACACGCCGCTGATTTACGCGCCCCGCGTTTCAGAAAAATTGGGGAACGGACTGAAAATTTACCTGAAGTTTGAGGGGCTCAACCCCACCGGATCCTTTAAGGACCGTGGAATGACCATGGCCATGTCCAAGGCCGTCGAAGAAGGCGCGAAGACGGTCGTTTGCGCTTCCACAGGAAACACCTCGGCCTCGGCGGCGGCTTATGCGGCCCACGCCGGTATCGCCTGCGCGGTATTTTTGCCCCACGGATCGATTGCCTTGGGCAAACTGGCCCAGTCCATGATTTACGGCGCCAAAGTCATCGCGGTGGAGGGAAGTTTCGACCAAGCCCTGAAGCTGACCCGGGAATTGGCGGACAAATACCCGGTGACGATGGTGAATTCCAACAACCCTTACCGCATTGAGGGGCAGAAGACGGCGGCGTTTGAAATTGTCGATACCATCGGCGACGCGCCGGAGTATCACGCTATCCCCGTGGGTAACGCCGGCAATATCACGGCTTACTGGAAGGGCTACCAGGAATACCACCGAAAAGGAATCTCGAAACGGCTGCCCCGGATGTGCGGCTTCCAGGCGGCGGGATCCGCTCCGATCGTGGAGAAAAAAATAATCGAGAATCCCAAGACCATCGCCACAGCGATTAAAATCGGCAATCCCTTTTCTTGGAAGGCCGCTGAAGCGGCCAGGGACGAGTCCCGGGGGCTCATCGAGTCAGTGACGGATGAGGAAATTTTGGAGGCTTATGAAATGATGGCTTCGCTGGAGGGGGTTTTCTGCGAGCCCGCCTCGGCGGCGTCTTTGGCCGGCGTCATTAAAAAGAACAAGGAAAAATATTTCCAGGACGGCGAAAAGAGGATTGTCTGCACGCTGACGGGCCATGGGTTGAAGGATCCGGACACGGCAATCGCCCGGAGCGCGAAGCCGACGGTGGTGAAGGCTGAGATGGGCGATATACTCAAGGCGTTAAAGTTATAACCACAGAGTGAACAGAGTTACGCAGAGTAAGGCGAAAATATTATTTTTTAAATCCAAGATGATTTTGTCTTACTCTGTGTCACTCCGTGTAACTCTGTGGTAAAAAACGAGGTTTCTATGGCGATCATTGTCCAAAAATTCGGGGGTTCTTCCGTTGCCGACGCTTCCAAGATGCTGGAAGTGGCGCGGCGCATCGCCAAGACTCGGCGCAAGGGCCACCAGGTGGTGGTGGTGGTTTCGGCGCCGGGCGACACGACCGATGAACTTATCTCCCTAGCCCATAAAATCACCGACAACCCCAGCGAACGGGAAATGGACGTTCTTTTGGCCACGGGCGAACAGCAGTCCATCGCCCTATTGGCTCTGGCTATCCAGGCGGCGGGGTGCGACGCCATTTCTTTCACCGGGCCCCAGGTGGGTATTGTCACGGATAACGTCCACACCAAGGCCCGTATCGTGAAAGTGGGGGATTCGACCATCCGCAAGGCCCTGAACATGGGTAAAGTGGTGGTGGTGGCTGGATTTCAAGGCATGAACCGTAATAATGAGATCACCACCCTCGGCCGGGGGGGCAGCGACTTGACCGCGGTGGCTATCGCGGCGGCGCTCAAAGCAGATGTTTGCGAATTTTATAAAGACGTGGACGGCGTGTTTACCGCCAATCCGTCCATGGTGAAGGACGCGCGAAAACTTTCGGTGGTGAGCTACGATGAGATGTTGGAAATGGCCAGCGCCGGGGCCCAGGTGTTGAACGCCCGGTCGGTGGAGTTCGCGAAAAACTTCGGCATCAAGATTCATGTGAGGCCGACATTCAACGAGAAAGAAGGGACGATCGTTATGCCGGAAACTAAAGCCATGGAAAAGGTGGTCATCAGCGGGGTGACCTACAATAAAAACGAGGCCAAGGTCACGGTCCGGGGCGTTCCCGACCGTCCCGGAGTCGCCTCCATCCTCTTCTCGAAATTAGGGGCCGCGGGAGTGAACGTGGACATGATCATCCAGAACATCGGGGAAAAGGGCCACTCGGACGTTTCCTTTACCGTGGACCGGAGCGAGCTCAAAAAAACCATGAAGGTTGTGAACGACGCGGCGAAGACCTTGAAACCGGCCGGCGTCATTTCGGACGAGAACATCGCCAAGGTGTCGGTGGTCGGGGTCGGCATGCGCTCCCACTCGGGAGTGGCCGCTAAGATGTTCAAGGCCCTGGCCGAGGAAGAAGTGAATATCCAGATGATCTCCACTTCGGAAATCAAAATTTCGGTTGTCATCAATCAAAAGGACGTGGCAAAGGCCGTGTCGGCGATTCATTCAAAATTCAAATTAGGCAAAAAATAAAAAAAGGTTTAACCACGAAGGTCACCAAGGGCACCAAGTAAGATAAGGCGAAGATAGACTGGGAAGGCTTTTATAAAAAATGGTTTCGTTTTTATTGGTGGTCTTGGTGACCTTGGTGGTGAAATAGGTTTTAATACTTTTAGGGAAGTGTGTCAGTGGATAAGAAATTAGTTCTTTATGACGCGTTATTAAGGGAAGGGCCGCAAACCCAGGGGATCAACCTGTCGGTGAAGGATAAGCTGCGCCTGGCCGAGGTTTTGGACAGCTTGGGGGTTCACTATATTGAGGGCGGCTGGCCCGGAGCCAACCCCAAGGACACGGCTTTTTTCCAGGAAGTGCGCAAATTAAAATTAAAAGCCCGTCTGGCGGCTTTCGGCATGACCCGCCGCGTCCGCAACAAAGCCCATGAAGATGTTAATTTATTGAACCTTCTTCAGGCGAAGACTCCGACGATTACGGTGGTGGGGAAGAGCTGGGATTTTCATGTCACCAAAGCTTTGGGCATTACCCTGGAACAAAATTTAGAAATCATCCACGACTCGGTCAAATTCCTCAAATCCAAAGTGGATGAGGTTTTTTACGACGCTGAGCATTTTTTTGACGGCTATAAAGCCAATCCCGAATTCACTTTGAAATGCTTGGAGGCTGTCCTTCAAGCCGGAGCCGATTGCCTGGTGCTGTGTGATACCAACGGCGGATCCCTTCCGGAGGATATCGAAGCCGTTGTGACGCGGGTGGCCCAGCGTTTTCCCGAAGCGGTTTTGGGAATCCACTGCCACAACGACAGCGATATGGCGGTCGCCAACAGCCTGGCCGCCGTCGAGGGCGGCGCGGTCCAAATCCAAGGCTGCGTGAACGGCTACGGAGAGAGGGTCGGCAACACCAACTTAACCTCCCTGATCCCGACGCTTGCCTTCAAGAAAAAAGCCTCCTTTGTGAGGCCCGTGAATCTCGAAAAACTTACGGAGGTCTCGCGCCAAGTGGACGAGATCCTGAACGTGACCCCCCGGCCCAACGCGCCCTATGTGGGCAAGAGCGCCTTTACCCACAAGGGCGGCATGCATATTTCCGCCGTCCGCAAGGCCACCAGCACTTATGAGCATGTGGATCCGGAAATGGTCGGCAACAGCCGGACCATTTTGGTGTCCGATCAATCCGGACTTTCGTCCATCTTCCACAAGGGGGGCAAACAAAAGTTCAAGTTCAAAGATAAAGACGCGGCCAAGGCGATCATTGAGAACGTCAAGAAAATGGAAAGTGAAGGCTATCAATTCGAGGGGGCGGAAGCTTCCTTCGAGCTTCTCCTTAAAAAAGCTTTGGGCCAGCACCGAAGCTTTTTCGACCTAGTGGGTTTCCGAGTCATTGTGGAAAATCGGGGAGACGGCAAATTGGTGTCTGAGGCGACCATCAAGCTGAAGGTGAACGGCGTCTTAGAAAATACCGTGGGAGAAGGCGATGGGCCCATTAACGCTTTGGACCAGGCCCTTCGCAAAGCCTTGACGAAATTTTATCCTACCCTCAAGGACATGCATTTGATGGACTTTAAAGTCCGCGTGTTGGACGCCAAGGAAGGCACGGCGGCCAGGGTTCGGGTCCTGATCGAGAGCCGGGATAACAAGGACAGCTGGGGAACGGTTGGCGTGTCCGAAAATATCATTGAAGCCTCCTGGGAGGCGTTGGTGGATTCCATCGACTATAAACTCTTGAAGGACAGCTCCAAGAAAAAATCCTCCAAGCGAGCGGGCCGTTGAAGCACCGGCCCATCGGCGTCTTTGATTCCGGCCTCGGCGGGTTGACCGTCGTGAAGGCCATTCAAAGGGAACTGCCCAAAGAGAAACTTGTTTATTTCGGCGATACGGCCCGCATCCCTTACGGTACCAAGGGTCCGGACACGATCCGTCATTACGCCCGGCAAATCGTTCGTTTCCTTATCCAAAAGGAAAAGGTGAAAGCCGTTGTGGTGGCCTGCAATACCTCCTCTGCCTGGGCGCTTCAGGACATGCGCAAGGCCTTCTCCATTCCCATCTTGGGCGTCATTGAGCCGGGCGCCTACGCGGCGGTGGAAGTCACCCGCAACGGCAGGATCGGCGTCATTGGAACCGAGGGCACTATCCAATCCGGCGCCTATCCGGAGGCCATTCACCATCTTATGCCCCAATCCAAGGTGATCGTTAAGGCTTGTCCCCTTTTTGTGCCGCTGGTCGAAGAGGGAAAACTTTCCGGACCCGTGGCCGAATCCATCGTCCGGGAATATCTGAGGCCCCTGTTAAAGGCCCGGATCGACACGCTGCTTTTGGGATGTACCCACTACCCGCTCTTGAAAAGAACCATTTCCAAAGTGGCGGGCAAAAAAGTCAAGATCGTCGATTCGGCCGAGGAAACCGCTCGAAGCCTTCACCGCAACCTGGATATGCACGGCATCGAGCTTTCAGGCCACGGCGGGGGAACCTACTATGTCAGCGATCTTTCCCGGAAGTTTAAGGAAAACGCCCAGCGCTTTCTGGGCAAGAACATAGCCAAGGTTGAGAAGATCTTCATCGAGAAGTATTGAGCAACCCAATCCGTCGTATTGACTTTAGGGCGGTAGACCCTACAATTTAAGAAAAACCGGAGGCTTCCCGTTAAAACTCTAACTTTAGCTCTCGCTTTATTTTTCTTTGTTCTGGCCGCGTCCCAGGCGGGGGCCAAAGGGGAGTTGGCGGCCGGGCCGACCAATTATGAAATGGTGGAAGCGCCTACCGCCTACATTCTGGCCCACGGCGGCTACGACTTGGTCACGAAGATGTACGAAAACGGGGGGCTTTTCCTCCGGGCCGATATAGGTTTTCAGGATTTTTTCATGTTCGGGTTCTCGGCCAACGCCACGAACGTGGTCGGCAGCGGAACCATTCAAATACAAACGCCGAGGTTGTTTTTAAAGTTCAAATTGCTGGACCAGAAAACGGCTCCGGTCGCCGTGGCGGTGGCTTGGGACGACCGGGGCTATGGCACGGTCGCGGACGGAAGGTTTACTCCGGGACTCCAAAAGGGTTTTTACGGCGTGGTCAGTCATGAGTTTCCGGAGCTGGGATTTCTTCAAGTTCACGGCGGGATCAACGCGGTCAGTTTCGATAATTTTAACTCCAGCCGTGACCTGGGTCTTTTTACGGGCGCGTCCTTTGCCGTGGCCCCGCCCCTGGCCTTTAACCTGGAACTGGACAAGCTTTTGACCTCCTTCTGGCAATTCAACGCGAATGTGGTTTTCAACGTGAATAATCCCTTGAGGGTGGCCATTGAATTCAGGGACATCAATAACGGAGCCGCCTTTTCCCGGATCGCCGAAGTTCAATACGTGAGTTTCTTTTAAAAACGAAGTTCGCTCCGACTTACCAATCCAAGCTTTGAAAAGATATCCCTTGAAAAAAATATCAGCCGTTCTTTTTTTGATCTTAGGATTCCTTAATGGTTGCGGCGTCAAGGGCGGCGACGCGGGACTGATCTCCGCCGGAGACCGGATCCAGGCTCCAGAAATCAAGGCGGATTATTTAAATGTACCGCCGCCTGGGTTGAAACTAGCCGACTTGAAGGGGAAGGTCGTGGTGCTGGATTATTGGGCGACATGGTGCGGGCCCTGCCGTATGGAAATTCCGGACCTTGTGAAGCTGTATAATGACTATCACTCCAAAGGTTTGGAAATGATCGGGTTGTCGGTGGAAATTAACGAGGCGCAGCCGAAGGAAAATTTTAACAAGTTCATCGCCGGCTACAACATCACCTACCCCATCGGATTGGCCAGCATGGAAACGCTCCAAAATTATGGGGTCAATCCCATTCCGGCCACTTTTTTCATCGATAAAAAGGGAAAAGTGGCGCTTTCGTTTATCGGGGTGCATCCCGCGGAGCAATTCACCGCCGCGGTCGAAAAGCTTTTGGCTGAATAGGTTTGGGCCGGCAGGAGAGCCCGTCCGGGATAAAACCGGGGTTGTTTGCTTGGAGGTTGAAAAGGAGTATACTCTTTTAAACAAGGAATCGGGGGGCGCCATGGGCTTATCTCAGGACTCCGATGTTCGCGAAAGCTTTTTGGAACTTTACCGGGAATTATTTTCCCACGTGTCTTACCTGGAAGTTTTAATCGAGCGGCTGGTTCATGGACAGCATGTCGACCGGGCGATGCTTGAAAACCATCTCGCGCAAATGATCGCTTCTATTTCGCTTAACCAAAAGAAATATTCCCGTCCCCGGGTCATCAAGAGGGTCCGCCGGGATCATCCGGATTATTTCCGGAATGAAATGCTTCGGGTTTCCAAGGTGATCAAGGGCCAGTTATCGGTACTCTTGAAGACATCTTTTTTGGTGGAGAGCCGGGAAGTGGAAGAGGACTATCTTCAAACGCTGAGTGATGCCACGGATAATATCGCCGGCGCTTTTCAGCATGTGGTCCGTTCCAACGTTTTGATGCCGGTCATGCTTAACTAACACCCGATTCAAATGAACCGCTCGAAAAGAATTCAGAAGGATATTTTATTATGAAGAGTTTAGTGAAAGAAAAGAGCCGGGAATACGAGGTATTCAGTAAATACCTCAAGGAAAAAGATCTGAAGCTGACGGCTCAGCGGGAATTGATTTTGGACGTGTTTCTCGCCCACCGGGGACACATTTCGGCCGAGGAGTTGTACCAAAAGTCCAAGGAGAAACAGGCCAACGTGGGTTTCGCCACGGTTTACCGGACCTTGAAGCACATGACCCAATGCGGCTTGGCGCGGGAGCTGGATTTTGGGGATGGACGTATTCAGTACGAGCCTGATTTGGACCGGAAGCATCACGATCACATGATTTGCACGAGCTGCGGAATTTATATCGAGTTTTTAAATCCTCAGATTGAAGAACTTCAGGAGCAAGTCAGCCGGAAACATGGTTTCAAGATCACGTCCCACCGGATGCAGCTTTACGGCTTATGCCAGAAGTGCCAGAAGAATGGTAAGTAATTTGTTGACGAGGAGAGGCATATGACTGATTTTTTGGTTTCCCGAGCCACTAAAGACAAATTGGAAGAAGAGCTCAAGCAGCTCAAGATCACCAAGCGTCCCATGATCGCCAAGGCGCTGGAAGAGGCCCGGGCCCATGGAGACCTGAAGGAAAACGCCGAGTATGACGCGGCCAAACAGGAGCAGGGTTTGCTGGAGGCGCGCATCCGTGAAATCGGGGACAAGCTGTCCCGGGCCAGACTTCTAGAGGATGAAAACATCACGGGCGAGCACGTTTCCATCGGCTGCGTGGTCACGGTTAAAGATTTGAAAACCAAGGAAGAAGAGAACTACCGGATCGTGGGCGAGGAAGAGGCGAATTTCGCCCAGAATAAAATTTCACTTCGGACGCCCATCGCCATGGGAATGATCGGTAAAAAAGTCGGCGATAAGGTGGACATTAAGGTTCCGGCGGGATTACTTCAGTACCAAATATTGAAGATCCAGGTGGCGGTGGATTAAGCCGAAAAGTCAAAAGCAAAGACAATTTGAACCATCCAGGCACCAAGGGCAGCAAAATAGAACTAATTTTTTTTGATCTTAATATTTTTTGGTGCCCTTGGTGCCTTGGTGGTGAAATCGGTTGAGTTGGTTGGGGCCGCTGGTCTTGACAGGGAAAGGCGCTCTTAGTAGTATCAATGAACAATTTAACGCTCTTATCCAGAGTGGCTGAGGGACAGGCCCTATGAAGCCACGGCAACCAGATCTCGAAAGAGGTTGTTAGGTGCCAATTCCTGCCTTGGTTTTAAACAACCGGGGTGAGATGAGAGATGGAAAACCCAGATACCTAAAGGCTTCCATCTCACGATGGAAGCCTTTTTTGGTTTACCCATCGGAGAGCAAGCCAGGAGACGAAGATGAGTTACGTCAAAGCTTTAAAATGCCGTGAGTGCGGCCAGGAATACGAAAAAACCGCCAAGTATGTCTGCGAGTTTTGCTTCGGGCCCCTGGAAGCCGCCTATGATTATGACAAGATCAAAAAGGATATGACCCGGGAAAAAATCACATCCCGCCCCCTCAATATTTGGCGCTATCGGGAACTTCTTCCGGTGGAAGGAACCAACTACAACACGTTGGAAGAAGGCTATACCCCGCTGATCCGGGCGAAAAGACTCGGCGCGGAACTGGGACTTTCCAACCTCTATCTCAAGAACGATTGCGCCAACCCGACCCATTCCTTTAAAGACCGGGTGGTGGCGGTAGCCTCAACCCGCGCCTTGGAACTGGGGTTCGATACCCTGGCCTGCGCCTCGACGGGGAATTTGGCCAACGCCGTGGCGGCTTACGGCGCCAAGGCCGGCCTCAAGCGCTATGTTTTTATCCCCTCCAACTTGGAAAAAGGAAAGGTCATCGGCGCCCTGATTTACGATCCGAACCTGATCGGCGTCAACGGCAATTACGATGATGTCAACCGTCTCTGCAGTGAGATCGCCGGAAAATATAAATGGGCCTTCGTCAACATCAACATGAGGCCCTATTACGCGGAAGGTTCTAAAACCTTGGCGTTTGAAACCGCCGAACAGTTGGGCTGGCAGGCGCCGGACCAAGTCGTGGTGCCGGTGGCGTCCGGATCCTTACTGACCAAAATCTGGAAGGGAACCCAGGAATTCATCAAGGTGGGGCTGATCCCCGACAAGAAAATGCGCGTCTTCGCGGCCCAGGCTTCGGGTTGTTCGCCCGTGACCACCGCCTACAAGGCCAAAACCGATACTTTCCGGCCGGTGAAACCCAATACGATCGCCAAGTCGCTGGCCATCGGGAATCCAGCCGATGGATTTTACGCGCTCAAGACCATCGCCGAGTCCAATGGCGCGGCGGAAATGGCGACGGACGCAGAAATTGTGGAGGGTATCAAGCTGCTGGCCCGGACCGAAGGCATCTTCGCCGAAACAGCCGGCGGCGTGACCGTGGCCTGCCTGAAAAAATTAGCCGAATCGGGGGATTTAAATCCTGACGCGGTGACCGTGGCCTATATCACGGGCACGGGGCTCAAGACCCAGGAAGCGGTCGCCGATCATTTAAAGAGCGTGACGGTGATCCAGCCCAATATGGAAGCTTTTGAGGCGGCTCATTTAGTCCCGGCTTGAACTTTCGCTGTATGATTTTCTTTTATTTCTATTTGGCAAGAGAGTGAATCCTGTGCCATCCAAATCCTTTAATCGTTTTTGGTGTTTCGCGGGACTCTTCGTTTTCACAGGGTTCCTCGCGCCCAAGGATCTGTTGGCGGAAATGAGCGTGGACTGGGATTCGATGAGGGCCTCCTATGCCCTCTATTCGAAAGCCGCTTCCGAGGAAAACGCCTTGAAAGCCGCGTCTTACCTTCCTAATAACCTCGGCTATTTACCGGCCGCGAGCGCTCGGCGAAATCACCTTGAAACTGAAAAATTCATCCTCAAACACCTGGGCCCGCTGGAGAGCCAGATTTTTCGGGGAAAGGTCAATTCAACGGCCCTGGCTTTCCGCCTTTACACGGTCGCGGATGGGGAGTTGGCTGACAATCTCGACATCCTCCTGGGAAGATTGATCTGCCGGAACCCGCGGCTGTTTTTAAAGGAATTGAAAGCGAACCGGCGCCTTGTTTCCCGGTTGGACGCCTTGCTTATGAATTACGGCCCCGATTACGCCGATAAGGACGAGGCTCAAACTTCCGAATTTAACCGTCGGTTGAAGTGCCTGCGAAAGGTTCGGGACCCGGAGCTTCAGGAAATTCGGGACGAGTGCGTTGAATTTATGGAAATGAATCCGCAATAATCCGAATCGGGGGGCGCCGTGTTATCTTTAAGAGTGCTTCATCATCGCTCAAGGGGTGCCGTGTGAAAAAAGTGATCGCTATTCTGATATTTTCTTTTGCCCCTCTAATGGCCCAGGCCACCTCGCCCGAGGATTATTACAACGCAGGGTTGGATTTGATGAAACAGAAAGATTACGAAAAGGCTGTCCAATATTTCCGCGCCGCGGTGGATCAGCGCCCCGATTATTGGCAGGCTTACCAGTTTTTAGGGGAGGCCTACTACCAGGACGCGAACCGGACGGAAGCGGTGGTGGCGATGAGGGAAAGCCTTCGGCTTCATCCGCATAATCCGGATCTGGAAAAGTTCATGAACCGAATCAAGAAAGACAGTCCCTGGGGCTCCTCGGACGGGCTCAATCATATTTTACCGATCGTTTCCTTGGCGGTCTCGCTCCTGACTTTGATTTGGACCCTTTACGCGCTCCGGAAGCTTAAGGCTGGGCCGAAGCCCTGAGAGGGACGAGGTTGAATCGAGCGGAGAAGCGATTTATTTTTTCCATGGCCATTTTCCCCTAGAAAAAACCGGCCCACATCAGTCATAATTCAACCGTACCATTCAACCTAGGAGGAGCTTCATGGCAGTGAAAGTACTGATTCCCACCCCTTTACGGAACCTGACGAACAACCAGGCCGAGGTCAATGCCGACGGGAAAACCGTCGCCGAACTTATCGAGAATCTTGGGAAAAATTTCAACGGCCTCAAGGACCGCATTTGCGATGAAAAGGGCAACATCCGCCGCTTCGTCAACATCTACCTGAACGAGGAAGATATCCGCTTCCTGCAGGGGGAAGCCACCGCCGTTAAAGAGGGTGACCAGGTCTCCATCGTTCCCGCCATCGCCGGCGGAAAGTAAAAGAAACTTCCAACACGAAGCCCCTTGGCACCGCAGCCAAGGGGCAGGGGCGAAGACTCGAAGTAAATCAGGATTGTTTGAAGAATAGAATTTTTACTTTCTTAGTGCCTTCGTGTTGGACTTTGGTTTCAGGAGTTCATATGGCTTCCATCAAAAAACTTGTCGAATTGGATTATCCCAACCACCTGGTCACCGAACCGGTTTTGTCTAAGGTCATCAAGCAATATGACGTTACGGTCAATATCCGCCGAGCTTCCATCACCAAGGGATTCGGCTACGTCCAATTGGAGATCGCGGGTGAGGAAAAAACGGTCAAGGAAGCGCTAGCGGACTTGAGCCGACAGGGAATCGACGTCAATCCCATCGAAAAAGACGTTGTCGAATAATTTCCATGAATTTTCCCGACCTCAGCGACCGATTTTCCCGTCAAACGATTCTTCCGGGTGTGGGACTTGAGGGCCAAAAAAAATGGGAAGAAGCGGCGGTAGTTCTGGCGGGCGAAGGTTCGGCCTTGGACGCCGCGAAATGCGCTCTTGAAAAAGTAGGTCTTTCCCAGATCACTTTGTTAAATCCCAACGATTCCGAAATCCAATCTTCTATTTCCGCGGCGCTCGTCGTGACAAGTGATGCCATCTGGCGCCGGCGGCTCAACCGGCAATTACGCCTAAGTTCCAAAAAGGTTTTGTTCGCCTGGGGAAATGAAAATGGATTCTCGCTATTTTTAAACAGTCCCACTCAAGGTTTCTGCCCCTGTTTGGAATGCTTCGAAGTGATGAATCCTAAAGTTTTTTCTTCACCCTCCCGTCCGAACGGGGTATCGCGGGGAGAACCGTCTCCCACCCCTCGGGTTATGGGAGCCATGGCCGCCTCGGAAGCGCTTCTGTGGATATTAAAAGGTGAATCACCGCTGGAAGGGAAAGTTTGGATGACTTCTTTTGAGGATGGCAGTTCTTTTCAGCACGAGGTTCAAGCCTCCGCGAAATGCCCGGCGGCGCTGGCGAAAGAAGGGGTCCCGGCTCCATGACTTTCAACCGGTACCCCCTAGCTTCCAATATCACCAACCTGATCGGCAACACCCCGCTTTTGAAATTACAGAGGATTCCGGACAAATCCCACGCCCAGATTCTTTGTAAGCTGGAGTTTTACAATCCCGGCGGCAGTGTGAAGGACCGAATAGCTCTGGCCATGATTGTGGATGCTGAAAAAAAGGGAACCTTAAAACCGGGCGGTACCTTGGTGGAGCCGACCAGCGGCAACACCGGCATAGGGTTGGCAGTGGTTTGCGCGCAAAGGGGCTATAAACTTATTTTAGTGATGCCTGAGGACATGAGTCAAGAGCGCCGGGTGCTGTTGAAGGCATACGGTGCTGAGTTAGTCCTGACCCCCGCCAAGGGGCTCATGGCAGCCGCCTTGGAAAAAGCCAAGTCCATCAAAGATCAAAACCCTCTTTACTTCATGCCCGAGCAATTCGCCAATCGGGCCAACCCCGAAGCCCACAAAAAAACAACGGCGCCGGAGATTGAAAAAGACACCGACGGAAAATTCGATGTTTTCGTGGCCGGCATCGGAACCGGTGGAACTGTGACGGGCGTGGGCGAGTATTTCAAGGCGAAAAATCCAAAAATCAAAATTATTGGGGTGGAGCCGGCGGCCTCGGCGGTTTTGTCCGGCGGGAAGCCGGGGGTTCACCGTATCCAGGGCATTGGGGCGGGGTTCATTCCGCCGGTCTTAAACCGATCGGTTTTGGATGAAGTCGTTACCATTGAGGATCAAGAAGCCTTCGCCATGGCCAAACGTTTGGCGAGGGAAGAAGGATTGCTGCTGGGGATCTCGTCCGGCGCCAACGTGGCCGCGGCGTTAAAAATCGCCAAGCGCTACGGCCCGGAAGCCCGCATCGTCACGATTTGTTGTGACATGGGAGAGCGCTACTTCAGCCTGGAAGACGAGTTTGAGGCCGCCAGCCACTCGGATAGCGTCTAGCCTTACCTTTGCTTCTGCTTGGAATTCCTCACATTACCATAAAAAACCAATTGTCGTAGGTCGTCCCCCTAATGCCCAAGGCGCGGTAGAATAAGCGGGTCCTAAAATAAAATTGTTACATTCTCTGGAGGCGGTTGGGTGCGAAATCACTGGTTTAATATTTTTCTGTTCCGCAGTGTATTCGTTTTTTTCGCCGGTCTTATCTTTTTTCTTTTTCTTTTGGTCACATTCGTCTCGGGCGGAACGATCAATACCTGCGCCAAGTTCCAGGCCGTGACGGTCGGGTCCTATATCGTCCAAACCGATTATTGGAACCAGGGAACCTGCCCCGGAACCCAATGCATGAGCATCGACGACCAAACGGGGTCCTACACCGTGACGAAGGGGGATTACCATTGCGCCCATGACTTCAACGTGGCTGCCTATCCCTCCGTTCTTTACGGCAGCGCTTATGGAAGCACCAGCCCTAATAGCGACCTACCGGCACCCTTGAGTGCCTTGAAATGCGTGATGAGCAGTTGGACCTTTCAACCGACCAACACGGGAGCGTGGGATGCGGCCTACGATATTTGGCTTTGTCCCGACAACCATTGCGGGTCGGCGGGATTCAACGGCGGCGCCGAGTTGATGATTTGGCTCGACTACCGGAATACCAACGGCTGGCAATTCGATCGGGGACCCGTGACGATCGACGGAATGAGTTGGGAATTGTGGGATTGGGACAGCGTGACGGGTGATGATAAACATAAATACATAGCTTATTTGGCGAAGACCATGACGACCTCCGTCACGAATTTGGATATCAAGCCGTTCCTGGATGATTCCCAGGACCGGGGCTATATCAAGCCGTCCTGGTACCTTTACGCGGTGGAGGTGGGGAATGAGTTTCACTCGGAAGGGATTCCTTTCACGAGCAAAAGCTTCTCGGTTTCCGTGAACAAGGATTGTGGATTAAAGCCCCTTTTCAGGCCGCTTCCGGTTATCCCAACCCCCACCCCGGATTTGACGCCGGTGGATATCCCTCCGCCGCCTTGACCTGTTGGTTTAAATGAGTTGTCCACGACGGGGACCCGGATTAGGACAAGCTGTTATGAAACATGTTTTTTAAGAAAAAACCATGAATTCGTGGTTTTTACAAAAGGGCGCTGAATTATGAGAATCTCATTGGAATTGGTTCCCCGGACTAAAGAATCCATTTTGGAAGAAGCGGAAAAGATTTCTAAAAATCTGAAAAAGGTCAACGCGATCAACATCCCGGATTTATTGCGATTCGATCTAAGAAGTTGGGTAGCCTGTGGATATGTGAAACCCTTTTTTCAAAACGCGATCCCTCATTTCAGGGCCGTTGATATCGATCTGAACGAACCCTTGCCGATGGCTGTTTTTCTTAAGGAGAATGGTTTTAAAGAGATCATCGTTATCAGCGGTGACAATTCTCAAGACATGTCCAGGAAAATGTACCCATCCGATGTGTTGGACGTCATTAAGAAATTCAAGCGGGAAATTCCTGGGATCAAGATCTATGCCGCCTTTGATCCTTACCGACATGGGATTCACAAAGAACTCGAATATGCCCATGCTAAACGCGAGGCCGGCGCCGATGGGTTCTTCACGCAGCCTTTTTTCGATATCCGCCTTTTCGACATTTATGCGGAATTACTTCAATCCCATGAAGTCTTTTGGGGCGTTTCTCCTGTATTGAGCATGAGTTCGAAAAATTACTGGGAGACAAGGAACAAGGTCATATTTCCCAAAGACTTTAACCCTACCTTGGAATGGAATCGTGATTTCGCCAAGGCTGTTTTGGGCCGAATCACTTCCATGGACGGCAACGCCTACTTCATGCCGATCAAAGCCTCGGTCTTGGATTGCTTCAGCGGGATCCTTTGAAAAATACTTCAGCTGTTCGCGACGGGGACCCGTAGTGGATGGGAAAATGAAGCGGCGATTAAGATTTAAAAGGATTCATCCAGGAGCCGAAACGGTTTTTTCGTGGCCTATATCGTGTTGAAAAGGAAAGTCCAGCCCAGCTTAAGCCCGATGACGTTGGTGGAAGCGCCGATGGGGGAATAAAAGTCGTATTGAACGCCCATGTCCAGGGCCTGGTCGGTTCCAACCATTTCGCGGAATCCCAAGCCCGCGTAGCCGTGGTAATGGCCGGGAGCCGGATAAAGCACGAGCAAGTTTAATCCCACGCCGCCCTGAAGGTAAAACTCTCCCTCCATTGTGGTTCCGCTGGAAAAGGGAAAAATTCTCCCGCCGATATCGCAGGAATTAAGATTGAAGGTGTGGGCCCCGAAAAAATAGGAATATTGGCCGCCGATGCCGAACGATAGCAATGGAATGGGGCGCCAGTCGAGAAAGGCCTGGCCTCCCACTCCAACCGATGGAACCAGGTACGGATGAGGGGAAGAAAAGACGCTCATGCCCAAAACATCCAGACTCAAACTGAATTGCGTTTCGAATCGTTTCGCGCGGGCCCGGACGACCGGTTTGGACGGTGCCGGGGGATAAGAAGCCGCGACAGTAAAAGGCGAGTAATTGAGGAAGCCCATGCCGGGGTTGTCGGCGCCGTCATAAATACCCTTCGCGACCTGATCGGGATCGGCCGTGTTGAAATCATTGTTGGAAACGTCCAGCGGCTTTGCTGACGCGTTTACCAAGTTGTACTTGAGGTTGTTGAAAATCCTGTTGTGGGCGATGGCGGGCGCATGGAACGCCTGCAAATATATGCCGTAATTGTTGCCGCTGATGACGTTTCTCTCAACCACGGGGCTGGCGGTGTCGGCCGTCAAAACCAAACCGTAGTTATTTCCCTTGATCCAGTTGCCCAAAATTTGGGGTTGTGAATTGTCGGATACCACGATGCCGCCCTTGCTTCGGGTAATCAAACAACTGGAGATGGTGGGGGAAGAACCGGTGCAGGAGATACGACCTCCCCTGATCTTGCACTCCACCAGGATGGAATTCGCCGAATCGCAGTTGAGGAAATTCAAGGATCCCCATTGGCCGCCGGGAATCGTGGAAACGAAAGATATCGGGGCTTTAACGCCGGCCACGGCCTTTAAAGCGCCCTTGATCATCAAGTTGGGGCCCGTCCCGGCCAGGTTCCCCGGCCACACCGTGAAGCGGACTTGAACGCCGGGGTCGATGGTCAAGACCGCCCCGGGAGACACGGTCATGTCGTTTGAAATGACATAGGGGCTGTCGTTCAAGCTCCATTCGGTGGAGTGGGTGATGTCATTTTCGATATAGGTGGGCCCGGCCGCTCGGGCGGTCTGGAACGAGAATAATAGCGTGCAACAGAAAGCAAAAATCCAACTGGATTTCATGGGATGGCCCTTTTTAAAAGAGATCATTCTCGACCTAGGCAGATAGGGCAAGAAACGAACCACCCGTCCGGCGGGCCTTAACCTTCTTTTGGCGCCTTTGGTGATGCTTGACTACCAAAAGGAATCAAAATGAGGCTTTAGAAGAATCATTTTGATTGTCTGGTTCCAATTCGATAATTGTGTTAATTTTTTTTAAAAAGGGAAGTTTGTTGGGCGGGAACCCGGATCCAACGACCATGACCGTGAGGTGCCGGAATGCCTCATTGGTTCAAGGGGGTCATCCGCCAATCTTAACCCATAAAACTATCACGGCGGATAATGAACTTTATGACAGAGAACAGCTCTTCCTAACTGCGGCCGCGAGCTGCCTCGGCCGGCCATTCGAAAGAAGCCGGTGTTGAGAACATGGGTAAAAGCTTTTTTGATTCTTCCAGATACTTCTTAATGTCATCGATAATGTTTTCAACATCCAGGGTTTCAAAACACCTGGGCTTCTCGCAGGTTTTTGCCATCTTGTTCACGCAGGTGATATTGCGGCAGGGGCTTTCCGAAACGTAGGTCCTGGATGGAGCGTCCTGGTTGGCGGGTGGAAAAAGCGGATTAGTGGAATCGTATCCAGCCATCCGGGCGGGGGTGGCTCCGAAAACGGAGATGACAAAGGTCTTGTTTAGGAACGTCACGTTGCCGGTTTTAGAAAATTTGCGGGCCGCGGCGATGTGAAGGGGGCCTGTATCTCCAGAAATGAACACGTCCGCGAAATCCACCAGGGCGGCATAGCCGTCGAGGGATAAGGCGCGGGGGATCACCACGACCTTTTTTTTCTCGTCCGTTGACAAGGTTTCCAAGAGTTTTTTCTCAAGTTCCGTATGGACGAAAGCGGTTCCGAAAAGTACCGTGGCTTCCATCGCCAGCATCCGCTTTAGCAGGATGGTCTGATGCTCAAAGGGAATCAGGGTATAGGGCGAGGCCGTATCCGGATTAATCACCACAATGGGTTTATCCCGCCTGACGTTCTTTTCCATTAATAAATTCTTGGCTTTTTGAAAGGCATTGTCGGAAAGAATGACCGGAACGCCCTGGAAAGCTGTTTTTAAGGGATTTTCCCCGGACGATTCCTTCAATAACTTATCAACGAACAGGTAAGACTGAAAAACGAAATGGTTCAGGCCCGACTTGTCGATGTCGTTTCGGACCATTTGGGGGGCGCTGGTGAGAAAATTGAGGATTTTCTGACCCTTGGGAAAAAGACGGTCATCCTCAAAAAAGGGGGAGCAGTTGAAACACAGATCGTAACGGTTTTCGGCCACTAGTTTTTGAATGCTTTCAATGTCGCTTTCGGCAGGATAAATCGCGCCGGTGAAAAGGGGATAGAGGTTTGAAATGGCCGGATTGCCTTCGATCAGGCAGGCTGCCGATTTCTTGATCACGTAATCGATCCGAGCCGTTGGAAAAAAATCCCTGAAGGCTTGAACCGCTCCCTGCATCATGACCGCGTCGCCGATATGAATATCCGGGATGACGAGAATTTTTTCAAACTTTGGAACTTTTTTGATGGCGTTGAGATTTTTTTTAAAGACATGCTCCACGAGGAGCTTGTTGCCGAGGATGGGCGGGATCGTGTGGTCGAAAAACCAGGCTCCGCCCCGGGGAAACCAGGTGGTGGCCTGGCTGGTCAGATGAAAAAGAGTCTTTTGAAACTTATTATCAAGCATCGTTCTCTACTTTAAGAAACACGGACATTGGGGTCAATACTAGAGGGGCAGAAACTATTCAAGATGAGAACCGGGAACTATCGTTTTGATAGTTTCGGCCGAGACCCTAAAACAAACCGGAAGAATTCGCTCAAACGAGAATAAGCCGGAGGGCGCTTGGGATTGACGCGGAAATGGGAATGGGGTCATCGGCTATTTCCAGATCACTTCAAGGGTCGCTGTTCCCCGGAGGGTGCCGCGGGCTTCGATCCCCTCATTATCCGCGTAGCCGTCCAATATCTCGAAAGTGTTCACCTGGGTTCGGATGTGGGCCCAACGGCCCAAGGCCCGGTTTAATTTTTTGTTGATCATTTTTTTAAGGATGTCCATCTTCGCGCCGACGGGGACAATGGCGATGCGGCGCAATTGGTTTCTAAAATCCGATTTGAATATGAAGTCGGCGACTTGAAGCAGCAGATCGTTTGACTTGATGTCGTATTCCAGGTCTGGCAAATCGAACACCCGCCGTTCCGGAAGGTAGCGGGGCGTACCCCTGAGGTAAAGGGTCAAATATCCCGGTTTGCTGTCCAAGGTGATGATCGGCGGGTTGTAGTGCAGTTTCACCTCGACGATCACCTTGCCGCCTGACCCGTAAATCCGGAGTCCGGTGATGGTCAATTTTCGTTCTCCTGAGCCCGGCAATACTTTTCCGATGAGCTTCATCCGGGGATCCCGAAAATATCGGTTGGCATCCTCGTAATTGATATGGGTATTGGTCATCGCTTGAAAGGTTCCCGGCCCGGGCTGAAAGGGCCGAAGGGGGGGCATTTCCACGGGTGTGGTTAACGGTTCGGGTCCAAAGCGTATTTCGGGCGAGGCGACCAGTTCCAAAACCGCGTGCAGGGTCGAGGCCTGCTTCAAATCGGTCCTCATTTTTCCGACGCTCAAGGATTCGGGCCGTACTAAGAGCCAGAGATCCTTATCCATGCGAATGGGGGATTCCATCTTCGCCCAGAGGGCCCTCATGCGGGATTTCAAAACGGTTTCTTGGGCCACCTGCTTAATACCTCCCTTGACCAGGTCAGCGATGTGATGGAAGGCATCGCCTCCGGGGGGGAAGATAATGTCCACCGGTAACCGGATCATGCCGGGTTTTACCGGCGGAAAGCTTCGGGCTGGCGGCGGCAGTACCTCGACAACTACATTCGCATTGG
>CAZHFP010000013.1:0-2865 GCA_964531065.1 uncultured bacterium | reverse complement strand
GGCGGAAAGCTTCGGGCTGGCGGCGGCAGTACCTCGACAACTACATTCGCATTGGGAGAGGGGGCGGCGTCAAAGCCCATGGCCGCTAGCGATAAAAGGATAAGGAAAAAAATTAATTCCAGCTTGGTTTGACTTAATAGTAATCGGCCTGTCCGGCATTTCAATTGATCCACGAAGAATAGTCCTATGTTTTATTTTTTTCCCACAAACACCGCGGATATAGCATGTTTTGCTGAGCGGCCGCCCCGTTCCCTTGGCCCTTTCAAAATCTCGCGGGTCTTTTCTAAGAGAAACTTCATTCCTTTTCCTCTTGAAAGAACTCCACGGTTCTCCCCGGATTTTATGGTTTTAATTCAAGCCGTGTTCAAACACTTGGGATGAATATTAATAGCAAGAATCAAGCCTTACGTCGGTAAAGGATTTTTGATTCATTTTCGTTTGATTCCAAAAATAGAATCATAATGAAAACAATGATTATCATTTTAATCGCCCGCAAAAAAGCGCGGACTGTTTTACCTCGTGAAAGGCGGCAGGGAAGATGTTTTTAACCTAAAAGGTTCGTGAATGGCGGTCGA
Organism: uncultured bacterium; assembly: GCA_964531065.1. Lineage (GTDB taxonomy): Bacteria > Oederibacteriota > Muellerivitia > Muellerivitales > Muellerivitaceae > PALSA-1180. The sequence goes on along the minus strand of CAZHFP010000013.1, from coordinate 2,290 downwards.
ATCTCCCTCGATTTCTCCTAATTGAACGCCAGTACGGGAAAGGGCGTCGAAAACCAGCGCGATCAAAATGATCGTGCTTTTTATTGTTTTGATCGGCCCGCAATTCGTAAATCACGAATAATTGGGATTTTAGCAAGGCACGATATTTGCTCTATGTCAACTGACGAACAGCATTACCTGTTGTGATTTTCAAATTGGAACGCCCCGCATGGGCGGTTCGATTAATCGTAAGCCGGAAAAAGAAAAGAGGAATCATGTTTTTGAGGACAAAGAAGGTGTTGCGGATCGTGAATAATAAATTTCTTTTGATGTTTCTCCTTGCGGTCAGCCCGGTTCTATTCATCGCGGCGGGCTGCGGGAATTGGAAACCAACCACGGGTCCAACGACGGCTGCAACCTCGACATCGACGAACACGCCCCTGGTAACCTCTACGCCCACGAAAACACCTACTCTCACATCCTCGACCACCTCCACGACCACCTTGACGCCCACACCCACGGCTACAGCTACGGCTACGGCCACGTCGATATGCCCCCCCGTGTTTTCTAATCCAACGGCGCTCACTCTTGGAACGGCCGGTACTTTTGTGATTCTTGGGGAAACAGGCATCACCACCGACAACACCGGCGGAAACTCCTCGGTTACTGGAAATATTGGAATTAATCCGAATGGATTCGGTTCCATGACCGGATGGGGCTTCACGGGGGTTGTGGGGACAACGGGAGCCAAATATAACCAATCAACCCTGGTAACTGGAAAGATATACTCCGGGCTGGTGTCGGACGATTCGGATCCAACCACCATGTCCTCCAGCGTCGCGGGCGGGGCAATCTTCGACATGCAGACCGCTTACAATGCTGGCGCGGGCGCCACCTCAGATGGCACGGCGGGCACGGTGGGAGGAAGTTTGGGCGGTCTTACCCTTGAACGGGGTGTCTATTCGTTCACGGGCGGCGCCAACAATGTAACGGTACCGACGGCCCTCACTCTTTGCGGCGGGCCAACCGATATCTTCATTTTCCAAATTCCAGGCACACTCGACGTGTCGGCCGATATTATCCTGACCGGCGGCGCATTGCCAACCAATGTCTTCTGGATTGTCGAAGGCACCTCCGGCGCGACCATAGAATCGGGTGTGAATTTCAAAGGAATTCTGCTTTCGGGATTCGCGATCAATTGCAAATCCGGTTCCGCCATCACGGGTGGACTGTATGCCCAGAGCCTAGTCACCCTCATCTCCGATTCGGTAACACAGTAATAAATACCATTAAGGCATGGGATATCTAAAGCGAAAGCAGGGCAAGTAAAGGGGAGACGGGCTCAATGGCCTGTCTCCTTGAATGGGTCGAAAAGGAAAAACTAAAAAGGGGATTTCAGATGAAAAAGATACTTTCAAAGGATTCAGCCGTAAAAATAAAAAAGTTGGTGTTGTTCGCGTTGGTCATTCTCCTTCCCCAATCCGCCCTTCCGGGCGTTAAGGGAGGGAGTTTCGAAATAACCCCTTTCTTGGGCTACAACTTTTTCGAATCGAGCCAAAACCTTAAGGACAACCTGATCTATGGCGGACGCCTGGGCTACAACTTCACTAAAAATTTCGCTTTGGAAGGCAGCCTGGATTTCGTTAATAGCGGCGTCAACGATAAAGCGCTGACCGGAGACAGGTTGGGACAGTACCGGAGTCCCATCGATAAAGTGGACCTACTCTTTTACCATCTCGACGCGGCCTACAACTTCATGCCTGATGAGGATTTCAGCCTTTTCGCTTTCTTAGGGTTAGGGGGCCTCAACTACAGCCCCTCCATCGCGACCGGGGACATGTCCACTTTTGATTTCGGCCTGGGCGCGAAATTATGGATGTCGGAACATCTCGCCTTGCGGCTTGATGTGAGGGACAACATGGTCACCGAAGTCTTCCATGAGAATACGGTTTTTGAGCATGCCTACCAAAACGTCAACACGACCCTGGGCCTCGTCATCGCCTTCGGCGGGGAACCGGAGCAAAAGGAAGCGGCCAAAGAAGCTACCCCGGCGGCCACCCCCGTAGTTGTTTATGTGGCTGAGGAGCCGAAAGTTGAGGAGAAGATTGCGGTCATCGCTGCGCCGCCTGTTCAGGAGAAAACGGTGGTTCTCGCCTTCGAGGACGTGCATTTCTATTTCGGCAAATCAACCCTTTCGCCGACGGCTAAGGCGATCATTAAAAGGACGGTCCAGATACTCCTGGACAACCCCAAGGCCCATATCCGCATCGCCGGATATACCTCCGCCGCCGGCTCCGAGGACTACAACCAG
>CAZHFP010000012.1:0-30049 GCA_964531065.1 uncultured bacterium | reverse complement strand
TGATCTTCCGGGACATTTCTTTCATATCTTTGCCACAACCTAAACAAGACGGCATCTTTTCCTCCGAAAGTTATTTAGCCAAAACTTTTTCAATCCGCTGGTCGGGGATGAGCCACATCACCGCCACCAGAATGTAGATCGCCAAAGAGGCCCAAGAAACCAGGAAGGCGAGTGGAATCGCCGCCAGATAAAGAACCATGGACATCTTCCCTTTAAAATCCTCCCCAACCGCCTTGGCCAAGTTGGAATTGTTTCCTTGAAAAACAACGAGCAATCTTTCAAGAATGTAATAAGCCGTCCCCGCGAAAAGAAGCACTACCCCGTAAAGGGCGACCGGAAGGGACGCGAACCCATTTTCACCCATCCAAGCCGTCGCGAAAGGGACCAGGGAAAGCCAAAAGAGCAGGTGCAAATTAGCCCAAAGGATTGGCCCATTGACTTTTTGTGTCGCTTGCAGCAGATGATGGTGGTTATTCCAGTAGATGCCGAGAAAGATGAAACTTAAAACATAACTGATGGCGCTATGCCCCAAAGGAAGGAGGGCGGAGATCTCCGCTCCACGGGGAGCGCGTAGTTCCAATACCATGATGGTGATGATGACGGCGATCACGCCGTCGCTAAAAGCTTCCAATCTGCCCTTGCCCAAGAAAAAAACCTCCAAAACATCATTTACCGTAGAGACGCAGGGTTCGCGGAGAAAAAGTAAATCTCATCTCATAAATAATCGGATTGAGAAAATTAAAATTTTTGGCCGTGAGTTTAAGAAGATTTTTAGAAAATGCACTCTATCTCTGCGGCCTCTGCGGTGAAAAGCCTAAAAATCCTCGGCAACGATTTTAACGCTGATGGTGGGCTCGGTCTTCTTGGTTTTATAGACCACTTCTTCCATGTCTTCCAGAACGGAAACGATGGCGCTTCCCGTTCCGATCAGGCTCAAGTGGGCGGACTTCAAGGTGCCGGGATAGCTGTGGAGCCCGGCGAAGTGTTTCGGCGATTGGTGGATATAAGTGTAGCCCTGCGGATCATAGCGGCAAGCCGACTCAATGACTGGTTTTTGATCGTCCTTGTTGAGGGCTTTGGTGAGCATTACTTCCAGGCTGTCTTCGTCCAGCTTGCGGTCCGGAATGTCGAAAAACACGGCGGAGACGCAGTAGTTGGAATCCGGCGCAAAACGAAGCTTGCCCGTTGCCTTCTTCACCGAATGGAAAAGCTTGTCAGGTTCTTCCTTCACTGCCATTTCCTTGCCCACGATCTCATGGAGGGATACGGTTTTGGTGGGTTTCTTGAGGAGCTTGTTCATGCGCTCGAACATCAGCCAGCCATCCTTCTCCGGACTGCAGGTATAGAGCTCGTCGATCAGGCGTTTTTTCTTGGGGTCATAGATGAGCACCCGGTGGGACTCGGACAGGATCCAGGAATACTTGAGGGTCTCTTCCGGGTTCACATTGCCGAGGCCGGGGTAAGGCACAAAGTCGAGAATATTGAAATCGTTGGCCAGCAGGCTGTCATTGCCCATCTCCAGCAGGGCCAAGCAGCGTTTTTTGGGATCCGAGGGCAGCTCCACCTTTTCATATATAGAAAAGATAGCTGTTCCTTTGGCGTATTTAGAATCGTCCATCACTTCGGTCATTGGGGGCTCCCGTTTAAGTGGCCATATTTTAATCAACGATTGGAAATAATCGGGAAAAATATTTACCGGAAGACCACTTTTTCAAACTTCCAAACGGAAGCCGCGAGAACCCTTGTTCTGAAAATAAAAACTCGCGTTATCTTAATTCCCTTCCAGATTGAACTGAACGGAAAACCCTCACCGTCCGCCTTAAGCTTCCCCGGCCAAGTGACCCAACCGCGTCATTTCCGCCAGGGAAAGTTCAAAGTCAAATATTTCCAGGTTATCTTGAAGATGTTTTTTCCCCACCGATTTAGGAACTGCGGAGACTCCCTTTTGCTGGACAAGCCACCGCAAGGCTGTTTGGGCTGGAGTTTTCCCATGGACCCGGGCGATTTCGGACAGGATTGGGTTTAATAAAAAACTTCCCCTGCCCAAGGGCGTGTAGGCGGTAATGTTGATCCCCTTGGATTGGGCGTAGGCCAAAAGCTCTTTTTGGCCTTCCGCCAAGTTGAACTTAACTTGATTGCAGGCGATGGGAACGGAGGCCAGAGAAACCGCCGCCTGGAGCTGGGGAACGGAAAAATTACTAACACCGATGGCCCGGGTCTTCCCTTCCTTCGCCAATAGGCAGAGGGCCCCTACGGTTTCGGCCAAGGGAACGGCGGGATTGGGCCAATGAATTAAAAGTAGATCCATCTCATCCAGTTGGAGCTTGAGGAGGGAATTTTCCGCGGCTTTTTTGAAGGCAGAAGCCCTAAAATGATCGGTCCATACTTTAGTGGTCACGAACAATTCGGCCCGGGGAATACCGGATTCACTCAGGCACTTCCCGATCACTTCCTCGTTGCCGTAAAACTCAGCGGTATCAATATGGCGGTAGCCTAACGACAGCGCTTCCTTGACGGCTTTAGCGCAGGCTTCTTCCCGAAGTTCCCAGGTACCCAGCCCCACGGCCGGCATCTTCCCTCCGTTTAAAAGCGGAATGAATTGCATGAAATTAATCGGATTTCGTCTTGAAATAAGAAACCACGAATAAAATTCCCATCGTCCCGTCCAGGATTCCGGCCGAAATCAGCTGGGCGGAAACCCGGTGAGAGAGCAAAAGCACCAACAGGGCCCCGGCAAAGCTGAATTTTTCAATCATGGAAGGAATCATCATAGCTCGGTATTTTAGGGGATCCGAAGCGATGAGGAGAAACACGACTTGAAAGGCCATCCCCACCCCGACGAAGCCGTAATAATATTCCGGATGGGTAATCGCCGGCGGCGCGTTGAAAAGAGGATTGGTTTCCATAAAATAAAACAACCCTAGGATCAGGATCCCATAAATACCCGATAACTTGAAAACCCATTTCGCGAAAGTCATGTCCGCCTCCTTGAACATTTTACCCCTCACTTCAATCTAAATAACCTTTTAATCTCCTGCTTCTGGAAGGATGCCTCAATTTTCGCAGGGCCTTGGCTTCGATCTGCCGGACGCGCTCACGAGTCACCTTGAACGTATTGCCGACTTCTTCCAGGGTATGGGGATACCCGTCGTTTAAGCCAAACCTCAGGCGCAGGACTTCCGCTTCCCTTTCCTTGAGGCTGTCGAGAACTTTTGATATCTGCTCCTGGAGCAGAACGAAAGCCGCGGCGTTGGCCGGGGAAACAACGTCCTTATCCTCGATAAAATCCCCCAGGTGGGAATCCTTTTCCTCGCCGATGGGCGTTTCCAACGAAATGGGTTCCTGGGCCACCTTCAGAATCGCCCGGACCTTTTCCACGGGCATTTCCAGGCGTTCGGCGATCTCATCCGCCATGGGCTCTCTTCCTAACTCTTGCACCAGGTCCCGGGAAACCTTGATGGACTTGTTGATGGTTTCAATCATATGCACCGGAATGCGGATGGTACGGGCCTGGTCCGCGATAGCGCGGGTAATGGCCTGCCGGATCCACCAGGTGGCGTAGGTGGAGAATTTATAGCCCCGGCGGTACTCGAATTTCTCAACAGCCCTCATCAGCCCGATGTTTCCCTCTTGGATCAAGTCTAGAAACGGAAGGCCCCGGTTGGTGTATTTTTTCGCGATGGAAATAACCAGCCGAAGGTTCGCTTCCACCAGTTCCATGCGGGCGTAGTAAGCTTCCCGTTCGCCCACCCGGATGGACCGCATCATGACCTTGAGGTGATCCCGGGTCATCATGGCTTCTTTTTCCAGCTTCTTGATGCGGGTTCGGGCCTCGTCCCAATGGCGGGCAGCCTTTAGAAAATCTTCGCTCTTGAGGACGCTCTTTTTTTCCAAAAGCTTCAAGTCCGCGTGAGCGCCGTGGCTCAAGAGGCTGGGAAGCTTGATGTAGGCTTCAGGCGGAAGTTTCATCTGCCTTTCCTGCAGGTGCATCACATGCTCCTGCTCCTCGATAGCTTCGCCGTGGTCACGGAGCCGTCCGATCCGGCGCTCCTTTATTTTTTTCTGGAACTGGCAGTCCTTGATCAGCCAGATGAGGTCAATGAGCCGGGAATCCAACTGTTCGGCCAGGGCCTTGTGCTTGTCGGCGTGCATGGACTTTAAGGCCGCCTTATGCTGCATCGCCTTAATCTGGCGCTCCATTATTTTTAATTTCGAGTGGTTTTTCCGGATCTTCGCGACAATTTTCTTTTCTGGGACCCCGCCGGGCAGGTCCGCGTAGGGTTCCAGGTCGATCGTTTCCTGAAGGGTCTTCCTTTTTTTGATGATGGAAAGGAATAAATCGTGCAGTTCCTGGAAACCCAGGGCGCTGCCCAAAACGGATTTTTCAACCTTGAACTCGCCAGCCTCGATGCGTTTGGCGATGGATATTTCTTCTTCGCGCGTCAGGAGGGGGATACGGCCCATCTCATGCAGGTACATTTTGACCGGGTCGCTCATGCGGCTTTCCACCCCGGCCGTCTCGAAGGATTTCTCGAATTCTTCCTCGTCCTCTTCGTCATCCTCTTTGGCGCCGGCCGCTCCCGCGCCCACTTCCTTGTCGCCGCCGGGGATGGCCGCGGTTTTTTCTTCTTGGTCAACGACCCGGATGTCGTTCTCGCCCAGCATCAGAAGGATGTCGTCAATTTCCTCGGACGACACAACCTCGTCCGGAAGGATGTCGTTCACCTGTTTGTAGGTGATGTAGCCCTTTTCTTTACCCACCGCGAGGATCTTATTGACGTGGTCGGATTTGGATTTGGGAGCCGGTTTCATTTTCTTTCCACCTCTTGCGAATGTTGTCTTTTCAACATCATTCTCTGCTGACCCAACTCCAACGCCTTTTCGGCATTGCCCGCTTTCTCCGCCTCTGACTGTCGATTCCTCAAGTCTTCCATCTGCCTTTCAACAAATCTTTTCTTCATCCTCAAAGCTAAATCGTTCATCATCGCTTCCCGAGCCCTTCTTTCAGATTCTAAAATCCTCGCTTCGGGCTTCTCGTCCCACTCTCCATCGTATCTTCGCTTCTCAGCCCTTTCTTCAAAACTCATGAATGCAGATCTCAGCTCGGGAATCTCGCTTAATTCAGCCGGCTTCATCTCCCCGGCGCAAAGTTTTTCGAATAGCAGACGAAAATTTTCTTTTAAAAAATACTCCGGCAATAATAAATCCTTAGCCCAGGGGATAAATTCACCCCTCTCCTCAGTGAGAAGCGCCAAAAAGTCCGCCTCCATTTGAATGTCCGATTTTTCTTCCTTGGAAATTGAGCCCTCGGCCGTGACCGTCTTAGAACCCTCGGTCCTGTCGCCCATAGCTTTTCGCGGACCCTTCTTGCGTTCCGCATTCACAATCTCAATCAGGTCCCGGGCGGTTAATCCGAGCTCGGATTCAACCGCCGCGCAGGCCGTTTGTACGGAAACTTCATCAGGAATCTGCAAAATCATCGGCACAAAACCCTGTAAGGACTTCAGCCTTTCCTCAATCGGCGCCCCTTGAAATTTCTTTTTGACCGACTGGGCCCACCACCGGAAAAAGTCGGGAGCCTTTTGGATCAGCCCCGCCAAGTCTTCTTTCGAATGCTTCTGCAGGTATTCGTCCGGGTCTTTAGCGTCCGGCATCACCAGCACCCGGATGTTGAGTCCGGCCTGGATGAGGGGCTCAAAGCCCCTAAGAACCGCCGCCTGTCCCGCCGCATCGGCGTCATAGGAGAAAACCACTTCTTTGGTATAGCGCTGAAGCAGCCTTCCATGTTGGGACGTCAAAGCGGTTCCCAAAGTAGCGACCGTATTCTCGAATCCAAAATGATGGAGCGCTAGGGCGTCAAAGTAACCCTCGACCACCAGCACCGTTCCCTTTTGCCGGATTCCCTCCCGAGCCATATCCAGCAAATAGAGGCATTCGCTCTTCTTAAACAAAAGGGTTTCGGGGGAGTTGAGGTACTTGGGACCCGATTCATCGCTGAGGGTCCTGCCGCCGAAGGCCACGATTTTATCATAATTATTTTTGACCGGAAAGATCAGCCGGTTCCTGAATTTATCATAGAGAGTCTTTTTTTCCTCATTTTGAACAGTCAGCCCCGCCGCCAATAATTCTTCCGGGGTGAACCCCTCTTTTTGCGCAGCGTTCATCAAATGGTTCCAGCCTTCGGGCGCGAAACCGATTTGGTACTTCACCGCGGTTTCTTTGGTGAATCCCCTGGCCTTGAAATAGTCCCGGGCCTTTTGGCCCTCGGCGGATAAAAGTTTTTCGTGGAAAAATTTCCCGGCGAATTCGTTCAGGGCCTGCATCCTTTCACGGATCCGCTCCTGTTCCTGGTCGCGCTGGGTTTCCTGGGGTTTGGGCAGGGCGATGCCGGCCTTTTCCGCCAGAAGCCGGAGCGCCTCGGGGAAGCCGATCTTGTCCATTTCCATAATGAAGGTGATGACGTTGCCGCCCTTGCCGCAGCCGAAGCAATGGAAGCCGTTGCGGGTGGGGGAAACGGTAAAGCTGGGGGATTTTTCACTATGGAAGGGGCAGATCCCCTTGTAGCTGACGCCGGCTTTTTTCAAGGGCACATACTCGCCGATCACCGACACGATATCGGTGGCGTCTTTGACCCGTTGAATAATTTCATCGGAATATTTCATAACACCTCTGCTGATAGCTGTCCGCTGCCAGCTGTCAGCTTTTTTTGAATTTTATCACCGTGACACCCGTGCCGCCCTGGTTGGGTTCGGCCATGGAAAATTCAACCTTCGGGTGGGCCGTGGGCAGGTGCTTGTGAATGGCTTCCTGCAGGGCTCCGGTTCCCTTCCCATGAATAATACGGACAAAGGGCAGGTCCACCAAGAGGGCGTCATCGAGGAACTTGTCCAGCATCGGAAGGGCCTGGTCCACCAGCCTGCCCCTTAAATCCAGCTCCAATTTCCCTTTTTCAGCCATCACTTTGGGGTCTAGAACCGGCGGGGCCGTAGGGCGCGGTGGCGGCGGTGTTTTTGAGACTCGGCCCAAGTCCGCGTACTTACAGGAAAGCTTCATGCCGTTGCCCATCTGGATGACCGCTTCCGATTTTTCCTCATCGGCGGAGATGACTGTCACATCGCTATTGCCCGGCTTAAAAAACACCTTGTCGCCGGGATTTAAATCCCCCACTTCCAGGATAACCTTCGTAGGGACAGGCCGGATATTCTTCAGCTTTTGATTCACTTCCACCCGGGCGGTTTTGATCCTATCCCGGTTCACGCCGCCTTCTCCCGGTTTTTGCACACCCTGGATCAAATGTTCCATCTTGCGCCGGGTATTAATAAGCAGGCCCTCCGCCTCGACCTGGGCTTCCTTTTTAATCCTCCGGGCCTCATCCTTCATCTGCCGGCGGGCGGTCAAAAGCTCCGCTTCCAGCTTCTTCGCGTTGTCCCTGGCCTTTTCCGCTTCCCAAAGGGCCTTATCCACGACTTGTTTTTCCTGTCCCAACTTGGTGAGGACCGCGGACAAATCCACCTCGCCCTGGGGCAGATGGGCCTTCGCCTTTTCCAAAATCGCCTCGTCAAACCCCAGCTGGCGGGCCAGCGTCAGGGCGTAGGACTGTCCGGGAATTCCCGAAACCAAACGGAAAGTCGGTTTGCCCGTCGTTTCATCGAACAACATGGCGGCGTTCGCCATGCCTTTTTCTTCCTGGGTTAAAAGTTTTAAAAGGGGCTGGTGGGTATTGGCCAGAACAAGGGCGCCCTTCTCACGAAAAGTCTCCAAGCAGGCCAGGCCGAGCGCGCCGCCTTCACGAGGATCCGTGCCGGCTCCGAGCTCATCGAGCAGCAGCAAGGTTTCAGGCCCGGCGTGGTCCAGCATCCGCTTCAAAGCTTTTAGCTTCGCCGCGTAGGTGCTCAAATGATCCGAGAGGCTCTGTCCGTCCTGAAGGTCGCAGTCAAAATGCGCAAGAACTGGAATGACGCTCTGGCCTCCCGCCAAAACCGGAAGTCCCGCCTGGGCCATGACGCAGGTCAACCCCGCGGTTTTTAAAGCCACGGTTTTTCCTCCGGCGTTGGGGCCTGAAACCAGGATGACTTTCACTTCATCTTTAAATTCCATCTCCAGCGGAACTACCTTCTCCCGGAATTGCTCCCGGTTTTCCAAGGCCAATAAAGGATGCCTAGCGTTTTTAAGAACGAGGTTAACACCCTGCTGGGGCCTCAAATATTGCCCGTCGTAGCGGGTAGCGAAGGTCGCCAATACTCCATGGGCGTCCACTTCCGCGCAGGCGATCAAAGTGGTTTCCATCTCGGCGCCGCCGGCCAAAACCGTCTGGGTGGCTTCCCTTAATACTTTACGCACTTCCTCATCCTGCCGAACCATGGCTTCCCGAACCCGGTTATTATTTTCCACGACTTCTTTCGGCTCCACGAACAGCGTCGCTCCCGAGGCGGACATGCCATGGACGAATCCCGGCACCCGGCTTTGATGGTCGCGCTTTACCGGTACCACCAGCCTGCCTTCCCTTTCGGTCACGATTTTTTCCTGAAGCGCCTCGGCGCTGTCCTGATTTTGAAGAAAAGATTGATAGAAACTTTGGACTTCCGCCTTAAGAGAACGGATCTGATCCCGGACGCTTTTAAGCTCGAGCGAAGCCGAATCCAGCACTTCACCCTTGTCGGACACTTTCGATTGGAGGGCTTCTTTCAATAAAGGCTGGGCATGGAGCCGGTTCAGCCATTCTTGGAAAACTGCCGGGATCGGCTGGTCGGGGCTTAGATACTGCCGCAACGCCACCACTTCGCTCAAGAAACGGATGATCGACGCCAATTCAATCCCAGAAAAAATATCCCCCTTGGCCCGGGCCTTTTCAAAGGATTCGACAAAATATTGCGAATCGGGAATGGCGGGCGCCTTTTGTTTCGCCATTTGCTTTTCCAGTTCCTGGGTCTTCAGTAGACGGTTTTCAATCAAATCCTTGTCAGCTAGGGGGCCGAAGGTTTTTAAGAATTCCCGTCCCGCCGGGGTTTGGCAATGGCTGGCCAGGTTCTCGAGAAGTTTTTTAAACTCGATGGATTTCAGGAAGCTTTGGTTGATTTGATCTTTCACTTTCATATCCTTAAAAATTAATTTAAAACCAACTTCCAACACAAAGTCACCTAGACTCTAAGAAAGACAAAATATTTTTAGCGACTTTCTTTGAGGCTCGTTAACGCCCTCAGCCTCTGGCTGACGGGTAGTGTCTTCGTGTTGGCTTTTTGTTTCTTTTTCATGCCTGGGGAAGGACGGTCCATCCCCGGCTTCACAGATAAATAAGGACTATCTTTCAGATAAAAACGCAGTGGAAGCTCGGACCCCTCCGTAATGCCGATGCGGGTAGTGACCCCAATGGTCCCTTCCCGCTTCGCCGCCTGGACATAAAGCGGTTTTTTCCAAGCGGATAGATGGTTGTGGACCCGCTCAATTCCTAGAGCCTGGCATAATTTTCCCGGACCGTTGGTGAGCGAAATCTCTTCCGGGTTAAACCGGCCCCGGCGCTTGGCCATCAATTCCATCCCCTTCACCGGTTCCAAGGCCCGGATCAAAACCGCGCCCGGCACGCCTTCTTTTTCCGTCACGATGTTGAAGAGAAAATGGTTTCCATAGCAAAAATAAACATAGGCGTGCCCGGGTTTTCCAAATATCACTTCATTACGGGGAGTCATGCCCCGGAAAGCGTGGCATCCCGGATCATTCTTCGGCAGGTAGGCTTCCACTTCGACAATTTTTCCAGCCGTGACGCCCGCGGGGGTCTCGTGGATGAGGATCTGGCCTAAGAGGTCTTTGGCAACGGGAAGGGTTGGACGGGAGTAAAATTTTTGGGAAAGGATCATGATGTGCCTTCAGGGACGGTCTTATTCAGAACCAACCCAATCTTTTAAATCAGGAATGAGGAATTAGTAATTAGGAATTGAAAACCCATTCCTGACGACTTAATCCTTAAATTCCTAACTCCTCATTACTAATTCCTAATTGGCGAAGGTCAGCCGAGCTTCGCCTTAACAAGGGCTGAAACCTTCGCCATATCGGCTTTGCCCTTGATCTTTGGGTTTAACACCGCCATCACCTTCCCCATCTCTTTGGGGCCGGCCGCGCCGGAAGACTTAACGGCTTCTTCGATCAACTGGGTCAATTCGGCGTCGCTGAGCGCCGCCGGCAGAAACTTTTCAATCAAAGCCAATTCGGCCCTCTCACTGGCCGCGGATTCGGCCCGGCCGCCCTTTTCAAAACCCTCGATGGATTCCCGGCGCTGTTTGGCCTGTTTGGAAAGGACCTCGATTACTTCTTCGTCCTTCACTTCTCGCTTTAAATCCACTTCCTTGTATTTGATGGCAGACTTGAGCATCCGAAGGGCGGATAAGGAAGCTTCGTCCTTGGCTTTCATGGCGGTAATAATATCAGCGTTAATTTTGTCGAAAAGGGGCGAGGCGCTCATACTTCCTCCGGGAAAATTTAAAGTGGGAATGGGAAAGGCGTTTAAAAAAGAGAGGCCCGCCCCTTGGAGGGACGGGCCCAAAAAATCCTATTCGTTCCGAAACTTCATCTGGCGGCGGCGCGCCTTTTTACGGGCGGCGGCTTCACGCTTTTTACGGCGTTCGCTGGGCTTCTCGTAAAACTCACGTTTCTTCATTTCCGAGATCAGGCCCGAGTTTTGGACGACCTTCTTGAAGCGCTTGAGCGCGTTCTCGATGGGTTCGTTTTCTTCCAATCGTACTTCGACCACTGTGGTCACTCTCCCCTCTATGGGTGGAATAGGTGCGCCTAGAGCCCGAAGGCTTCAGGGAGAGGGAGTTTAATCGTTACCAAGAGGGCCGTCAAGGCGTGAACCAACCCTTAGCTCTCAGCCCTCCGCCTCCAGGGAAACCCAGAAAAACCCCATTAAACCCGCTTTTTCTTTTCGATTGGCCTCAGGCTCTCTAAGCGGAGAGCGGACGACGAGCGACGGAGGGCGAGATTCTTATCCCGGAGGCCAGGTCATGAAACGTCCGCCCAAAAGATGAAGGTGGAGGTGATCAACCGTTTGGCCACCGTTGCGGCCGTTATTAAAAACCAGGCGGAATCCATCCGCTTCGATCTCCAACATTTTAGCGACTTGGGCCGCCCGATGAGCCAGGACAGAAACAATCGGGTCATCATCGACAACCTCAACCACCGATCTCACATGGACCTTTGGGATCAGAAGAACATGAATGGGCGCCGCGGGTTTAATGTCGTTAAAAGCCAAGACCTTATCATCTTCGAAGATAACGGTCGCGGGAATTTCTTTAAGGATAATTTTGCAAAAGAGGCAGTCGCCAGCCATCGTTCCCCCTCTATTCTTAAAAACCTACAGCCAAAAAGACAATTTGAACCACCCCGTTCGGTAAACTCAGGGCCCTGAGGCACTCGAAGGGCACCAAGATCGCCAAGTTAAAAAAAATCTATTCGACTAAGAACATATTTATCTTTTGTCGTTCTTGGTGCACTTGGTGACCTTAGTGGTAAAACAAGTTTTTGAAAGCCGTTCTAAATAAACCCATCAAACAGTGAAGACGCCATCAGAAGGGAAAATCCGCCATAATAACTCGGCGCGGATTCGCTGGTGCCCAAACCGAAAAACCCCTGCAGATGCAGGGCGCCGCTCCCCCGGATTCCAAAAACAACCGAAGATCCCGGGTTCGAGGGACCTGGCTGGGAATTATGCCCGGCCAGCTCCAGCAAAGCCGTCACGTCGGAGAGAATCGGATAAGCGAAACCGGGGTCAAACCGGATATAGGTCGGCAGGCCGTCGCCGGGCAAATAGGCGTTTAACTCAAAATTAAAAAGAAGCCCATTGGAAAAGGCGTAAGCCGCGGTGACCGTCGGGATAAAATCCGTGGAGTTGGAGCCTAACGAAGCCGAGGCGGGACCGGCGGCCATATCCAACCCAAGGCTGAACTGCCAGGCCGGATCTTCCGAACGGAAGCCCCATTTTCCCCCCAAGGTCAACAGGTTAAGCCCCTGCGCCTCGTTTTCGAGCCGGTAGGAATCTCCCGCGTAGAAAACTAAGTCGTCCGCCGCCATATAGGTCAGACCCCACGGCAGTTGAGAAACATTTTCCCCCGAAGCGTAGGACTGGAAAACATAATGCGAGGAGAGGATCCAGGTGCCGGGCGTGAACCGCTCGAACGAATCTCCCAGGATTAAACCCGGACGCCCCCACAGATTAACACCGGGCGCGGCTTTCGCCGTTTCCTGCGCCTGGGCCGGACCTAACCCGGAAAAAAACAGACAAGTCAAAACAACCAACCAAACCAGCCGCGGTGGAAAAGCCAAGATTTTTACCTCGCTCAAAATATTAGAGCCCCTGAAACTTTTAAGGAAAAAAACACCCCTCTAATATACACTGACCACTATCGATTCATCTTCTTTTCTCCTCTGCCCGCGGAAAGGGACCGGCCCCATTGAACCTTAGATCTTACTTACTCCCCCTACTGGCGCTGTTAGGCTTTCTCGGCTGGGGATTGCCCAACTCCCTGCGCGCGGAAGACTTCAGCCTGGAAATCATGGGGGGGTCCGCCTTGAATTTTCCCACGCCCCTCACCGTGCGCCAGTCCGGGTATCCTGACATCCATTTGACGGCCAACTACGACACCAAACCCTTCGGGCCCTACACGCCTTATTACGCCTGGCGGGCCAGCTTTTGGAACGGCCAGGAAGCCTGGGAAATCGGCCAGGTCCACCACCGTATTTTCTTAACCAACCCGCCCCCGGAAATCCAGGTCTTTGCTATCCATTTTGGGTATAACTATTTCTTCTTAGGGCACGCTTGGAAGCGCGGAGGGCTGATTTATCATTTGGCCGTCGGCCCGATCATTGCCAACCCCGAAAACACGGTCCGGGGTTTAAAGCTTCACACCGCTGGGACGGGATTGTTTGACGCGGGCTACGATTTTTCCGGTATCGGCGCGGAAGCTTCCTTGAGCAAGAATATTTATCTCTCGAATAATTTTTTCATATCCCTGGAAGCCGCTTTTATCGCAGGCTGGGCCTGGTGGGTTCCGATCGTGGACGGTTCTGCGGACGTGCCCAACATGGCCCTTCACGGCCATATTGGAACCGGATTCAGTTTTTAAAAGGATGCCAAGCTTGAAACTTAACCGCTGCAGCTTTTGTCTTTTGGCGCTTTTATCCGGATTCCTTCCGTTCCAAGGCCTGCGAGCCGAATCTCTGACTTTGGAATTCATGGGTGGAACGGCTTTTAACCTGCCCACGCCCTTAACCGTCCATCAGGACGGCTTCCCGGACATCAAGACGTCCGCCGATTACGACACCAAACCTTTTGGACCCTACGCACCCTATTACGCTTGGCGGGCGGGTCTTTGGGACGGGGATGAGGCCTGGGAAATGGAGCAAATCCACCACCGGCTTTTTTTGACCAATCCGCCGCCGGAAATCCAGTATTTCGCCATCCACTTCGGCTACAACTATTTTTTCTTCGGCCATGCCTGGAAAAAGGGCGGCCTGATTTACCGCTTAGGGATCGGCCCCATCGTCAGCAATCCAGAAAGCAGTGTTCGGGGCCAGGTAAAACAGGAAGTAGGAACGGGCATCTTCGACGCGGGATATTATTTTTCAGGGCTAGGCATCCGGGCGGGGTTGGGGAAAAATTTTTACATTTCGAATAATGCCTTCATCGTCGCCGAAACCGAACTGACGGCTGGGTGGGCCTGGTGGGTGCCCATCGCCGGAGGCTACGCGGACGTCCCCAATATCGCCCTGCAAGGGCATTTGGGCGTCGGTTACGATTTTTAATAAAAACTTTTTATTCCCTCTCGAATTTCGATAAGGTCAAAGCTTGGCCTCCGAGAAAAATACGGTCCTTTATACAACGGACCTTCACGACGCCTCCCCGGGAAGAGGCTTGAAAGGCCGTGAAGGATTTCTTCCCCAATCGGCTGCTCCAAAAGGGACCCAGACAGCAATGGGCCGATCCCGTGACAGGATCTTCGGAAATTCCCGCGGCCGGCGCGAAAAAACGCGAAACAAAATCAAAAGCCGGTTTAGACGACAGGCAAGTCACAATGACGCCGTGGCGATTCTTGTCCAAGAAAGATTCCATCAGGTTGAAATCCGGCCTCAGGCCCCTCAAAACCTCTTCCGATTCCACCTCCGCCAGATAATGAGCGTCATTGCGCCCCACGGTTAAAAGAATGGTTCCCAGACAGGCTTCCAACCCTTCCGGCGCCTCGCAAGGGACCGCCGGTTTGGCCGGAAAATCCAATTCGATCCAGTTCCCGTCCTTGCGGGCGGTTAAGGTCCCGCCGCGGGTGTAAAAAAGCGCCTCCTCCGCTGGATCCAAAAAGCCCTTTTCCCAAAGAATATGGGCGCTGGCCAAGGTGGCGTGGCCGCACAAATCAATTTCCATCCGGGGAGTGAACCAGCGGAGCCTGTAGCCCGATTGCTCGGCATGGAGGAATGCCGTCTCGGAGAATTTCATTTTTTGGGCCGCCGCCTGCATCCATTTGCCCCCGGCGGGTTTTTCCAAAACACAAACCCCCGCCGGGTTTCCCGAGGCGGGATCGTCGGTGAAGGCGTTCACTTGATAAATCGTTTGTGGCACTGATGGATCTCCAAATGAATTGATTCGCTGTCGATTTTTAAATTCCTCAACGATACATAAAAATCGTGATATCCTCCGACAGGCCGCCGTTCACGATTTTGGTTTTCCCTAAGGACCAGGACTTCAGCTTTTCTTCCAAAATTTTGGGATCCGCGTAGAAAAGTTCCGGATCTGTCCAGCCCGCGTCAGCGTTCAGCAGGTTAAAGGCAACGCCTTTTTCCGCCAGAGCGAAAGCCCCGGACAGCATTTTCTCGATCCAAGCCCAGTTGTCCTTGACCTTGTGGTTGAGCACGCCGTTGATGAGGACGTAATCCCATTTTTCGGCGGGAGGATTTTTAAGAATATCTCTTTTTTCAAAAGCCGCGCCGGGAAACCGGTGCTTGGCTTTTTTCACCATTAAATCGAGGATATCGATCCCTGTATATTTCCCGTTCCAGCCCTGTCCCTTGAGATAGCCGTAAAGACAGCCCAGCCCGCATCCCAAATCCAAAAGCCTCTTACCTTCAAGGTCCCCGATACCGAGGAGGGCTTGGAACCGCCGTTCCTGATTTTGACGAGAACGCCAGCCCACTTGATTTTCCGGAAGGTCATAGCGCAGGGACCTCATAAAATAAAAAAACCATATAAACAACCGGTCGAAAAACGAAAGCCCGTTTTTGAGCGGGCCTAGATCACGCATTCGCTGAATGCCCGGCAGTGGCGGAGTTCGTTTGATCCTTGGCGGAGGACGGAAGACGGATAGCAGACGACGGATTTTCAACCCACTCGGCAAAGGCCGCCTCGTTTTGAACCGCTGTCACCTTTACTTGGGCCTCTTGGCCGAGCCGGCCTTCTTTTAACGGGAAGAGAATCCGCAGACCCTGATCCGTGAGACCCGCTTGGAGTTGCTCATTGTGGCGTTCCACAATCACGCGAAAAACCTTGCCCGCCGCTTTTTCCGCCGAGCTTCTCAGGCATTTCTTTTTCAGTTCGAGGAGCTTCTTCATCCGTTCGCGGATAAAGGCGGCATGGACTTTCGGCGTCATTTTCTCCCCCGGCGTGTCCGGCCTGTCCGAATAGGGAAAGGGGTGAAAATCCACAAAGCCAAATTCTTCAATACGGTCCAAGGTATTTTGGAAGGCCTCATCGCTCTCCGTGGGAAAGCCGGCGATCACGTCGGAAGTTAGCCCTAAATCAGGGAAGTTTTCGCGGATTTTGAGCACGGTTTCCCTGTAGCGCTCCAGGCTATAGGGCCGCCGCATGGCCTTGAGCAGTTCCGCATCCCCGCTTTGAAGGGGCAGGTGCAGGTGGGCGCAAAGGCCTCCGTCTGATTTCCACAAGGGCAGCAGGGCATCCTCAAAGTCCACCACCGCGTAAGACGACAACCGCACCCGTTGAATGCCGGGAATCGTGAGGAGTTTTTCAATCACAGGCGCCAAGCGCGGTTCGGAAACCTTCAGCCCAAAATCCCGGCCGTAGGAAGAAAGCTGGATGCCGGCCAAAACCAGTTCCTTCACACCGTTGGAGGCCAGTCTTTTTCCTTCCTCGATAATTTCACCCAAGGGCCGGGAAATCATTTCGCCCCGGACCCGGGGGATGAGGCAGAAAGAACAACCGAAGTTGCAGCCGTCCTGAACTTTGATCGTGGCGCGCTGGTGCCCGTCAAACCGGGAAATGCCGCCGCCCCAGGGAGAAGGCGAAAGGTCCAAAGGTAAAAAAGTGGAAAAGTCAGAATCAACCCCAGGATAACTTTTCAATATTTTTTGAAGGAGCAGAGATTTATCGCTGTTGCCGACGACCAGATCTACGCCCTTGAGGGCGGCCACTTCTTCCGGCCGGTCCTGGGCCAGGCATCCGGTGATGACGACGAAGGAATCTGGATTTTTCGCCTTAGCCCGGCGGACCAATTGTCGTCCTTCCGAATCCGCCGCCGCCGTGACCGTGCAGGTATTGATCACATAGATGTCCGCCTGTTCCTCAAAAGCCACCGGGGCCAGGGAGGCTTTTTCCATTTGTTCCTTCATGGCCTGGGTATCGTACTGATTCACCCGGCAGCCCAGAGTGGCAAAGGCTATTTTAGTTTTATTTGAATTCATAAAATCCTCAATCCACGTCCCGGAGCTTCTATAGGTTCTTTTCGTTTTTCTCTACGCCCTCTGCGTCTCTGCGGTGATCATTGCTTTTCTTGACATCTATTTCAATATCAAAAGGCGCACGCGCGGCGATCCGGAAAGAATGGGCCCAGGCGTCCTCAATCCAATGGGAACGGATCTGAAAATCAAAAGTGACCCGGTCATCGATCGGCGTCGAGTAGCGAATCCCCGCCTCTTCATAATGGCGGTCGGACTTGTAATAAACCCCATCATAGCCGTAGGAGTTGTAGTTGGAGTCCCCTTCCTCACTCATAAAGTCTTTTCCGACCCAGGCGATGCCGAAAACTTCCCAGTGATCGATCGGTGAAAAAAAACCCTTGGCGTATAGGCCTGAACCGTTGATGGGCCCAGGATAATTTGGCCGCTCGGTGTCGTTGCTCCCCAAGCCGAAAACCTCCAGAGAGCTTTTTCCCAGTAGGGGCATCAGGGATTCCAGGATGAGCCCCGCTCCCCCGGCAAAATTATTACGCACCACTCCCCCATAGGCCGCTCCGCCGACGTGGTAGCTGTGGATTTGGGCTCCCAAGGCGATGCCCGAATCTAAAACCAGGCGCGCGGAGCCGCCGTAATCAAAAATTTCCCGGCTGGAATCGGTCAATAGATGCTGCCAATTGAGAAACAGGTCCGCCCGGACCGCCCCGTCCTTTTGAATCCACTGCAGGCCGTACTCAATGGGCCGGGTCAGTTCCAACGAGGTCACTTCCATGGGTTCTAAAAGACCATGCCGTTCCACCGGCAAAAGGGTTCCGAGAACGCCTTCCGACCCAGGAGTGTTATATACAAAGGAAAGGATGGGCAAAACGTTGGTCGCCGCGTCCAGGGCGCTCCGGTGGTCGGCGAACAATCCTCCCCGAAGGGAGGTTTTTACTCCCGTCGGCGCGCTCAAAAAACTTTCGAATTGCTGTCCCAGGATCGTTTCCCGCAGCCGGAAGGGCTCAAAAAATTCCGTGTTATCCCCGTAAAAAACCAGGTTGTTTTGCCATAGGACGTTTTGAGCCGCCGCGGGAAAGGCGAAAAAGGACAGGTAAAATAGAACCAGAAGGATTTTTTTAAAGCACCGCATCGAAACCGCCTAAAACAAAAACGGGCCCGAGTCGGGCCCGTTTTAATTATTTTTTAAACTCTTTTGAGGTTAGAAGGACAGGGTCAAGTCGATTCCGCCGATAACCCCGCTGAAGTCCATCGTCAAGGGAACCACAGGATCGCTCAAGGGAATATTGGTAGAGCCGGGAATAGAAGACACGCCAACTCCCTGCTGTCCTGTCGCGCCGGTAACGGTGTCGACGACCAAAGGCTTACCCGCCTTCTGGAAATTCGTGGCGTTCAGGTAGCGGAAACCCAAATAGGGCCCCAGGGCAATGCCCTTGCCCAGCGAAATATCCATTCCCAAAATGGCCTTGGCGTTGACCGCCATGGTGTTGTAATCGCCCGAACTGCTGTCCGTGCCGATCTTGTTCGCATTGGCGGCATCCATGCTGAGCTTGTTGAAGCTCAGGCTAATCGGTGAAATACCCCCGCTCGCCCCGAAATAACCCTTCACCTGGTCGTCGCCGAAGAGAATTTTGGCTCCTAGGTCCACGGTGACGATATTGGTGTTAAACAAATAATTCCAGACGTCCGGGCTTCCGCCGCTGGGATTGGCCCGGCCGTAATCGAATGTCGTATAGGAAAGATTTCCCACGGGAAAATAACCAAAGGCCAAGCTAATCTCAAAAGCCTTGGCGATTTGGATGTAGG
This sequence comes from uncultured bacterium, assembly GCA_964531065.1. Classification (GTDB taxonomy): domain Bacteria; phylum Oederibacteriota; class Muellerivitia; order Muellerivitales; family Muellerivitaceae; genus PALSA-1180. The sequence continues at coordinate 11,581 of CAZHFP010000012.1, read as the reverse complement.
GCTCAATCTCTGGAAAGGGAATAATATTGGGAGCCAAACCCGTCAAAGACACGCTGCCCGCGCCTTGGACAAAACCGGTGATCTGGCTGGGGTCCGCCAGGACATACTCGCCGCCCATACGGATATGGAACCCGAATTCAGTATCATCTTTCTTCTTGGAAGCTCCTCCGGCTACCGCCGTCCCCCCCATAGAATACTTGGAAACCATGTCATCCACCCATTGCTGTCCCTCGGGTGGCAGGGAAGATTTGATGCGGTCCGCGTAAGCTTGAATGGAGGCGTTAGGCTGTTTGGCGTTCGCCACACCGAAATAAAAAGCTGCGTACTTGGCGTTTCCGGTCATGTAATAGGCATAGCCGGAATAATAGTAGCCCCGGTAATCATTCGGATTTTGCTGGATGGCCGCCCGGAAATAGGGAATGGAAGCCGCGTATTGCTTCTGCTTGAAATACATCGCGCCCCTTCCTAGGTAGTCATTGGCCCCGGCGGGAGCCGCGGCTGAAGAGCCCGCGCCCGAGTTAACTTGAGCGCTCAAATTTTGGACAAACTGGGCCAGGGCGGCATTGGCCGGTTGAAGGGCCGAAGCTCTTTGGTAATAAGCCAAAGCGTATTTCTTGTTTCCAAGAGCGTAGTAGCAGTTGCCCACGACCTGATAGGCGGCCCCGTTGCTCGGGTTCAATTTGATGGCGGCGTTTAAATACTGAATGGCTTGAGAATAATTATGGGCGGCGTACAGTTTATTGCCCGCGGCCAGATATTGATCAGCGGAGGCGCTTTGGGCCGAAAGAGAAAGTGGCGCCGCAAGAAGTACCGCTGTCATCAGAAGCCCGACCACTCGATTCAAACCTCGCATTGCAGCCTCCAAGTTTTGGTTGGTTACGAAAAGGGAACGTTTTTAGTTCCGAAGCAACAGACATTATAAAGTTTAAAAGAAACCCGTCTAGACAAATGATTCCCCGCGGCCGGCGACCAGGTTTAAGGTGATTTTAAGTATTTTTAAAGCTTTTTCAGCGATTCTCGATTGTGGACAACTTCGGCCTTAAACCGCGGTTGAAACCACCGCCTCCACTTCCCTGGCGCCGTCCTGCGGTTCATTAATGAAAGCCTGAGGAAAAATGTTGACTTGTTTTTTGTACTCACCCTGGATCCTCTTCACAAACCCCTCGGCGTCGCCGGCCTTCACCAGGCATACCACCTGCCCACCCCAGCCGATGCCCGTCATGCGGGAGCCCAAGCAATCCTCCTGGCGGCGGACCACGGAAGTCAAAATATCAACTTCCTGGCAGGTTACTTTTAATTTATCAGCGAGGGAATCATGGGACTCGCTCATCAGCTGGCCGAAAGCGGCGTAATCGCCCTTGGCCAGGATATCCTTGGCCCGGCGCACCCGGCCATTCTCGTAAACCACATGGTCCAGGCGTTTACGCAGGATGATATCAATGTTTTTACGGGCCGAGTCGTAGACGTCCTGGTCCACATCCCGGAGGGAAATGACCTTGGGAACGAATTTCCGGATTTCCTTGAGCAATTGGCCAAAAAGTTCAAGGCGTTTTTTAAACTCTTCTTCCCTTTCCTTCTTGCGGACGCCGCTGTCCACCACGACCAGTTTGTAGTTCTTCGAGTCAAAGGGAAGGTAGTCGGGCTTGAAACTGCGGGCGTCAAAGGTCACCAATTTGTCCTTTTTGCCGAAACAAACCGCGAAGGGAGAAAAATAATCCCCGCGGATATTAAAAAACTGGCTCTTCACCCTCTGGCAAAGCTTCGTCATGGTCGCGCCATCCAGGGGATTATTTCCCAGCAAGTCGCAAGCCACGGCGGTGGCCACCGTGATCGAAGCGGCTGTTCCCATGCCCACGCCTTCGGGCATATCGCCGGCAATGACCATTTGAATGCCTTCCACTTTCCGCCCGGTCCTTTCATAAAAATAAAGGACGCCCTTGGAATAGTTAGCCCAGCCGTCCGCCCGGTCAAATTTGAGCGTACCCATGGAAACTTTAATTTTTTCGTCATACTTGAGGGAATGGATAAAGGCCATCTTGTCCGCCCGGCGCTGGGCCGCGATGACAATATTATGGTTTCCCGCCGCCACCAGACTGAACCCGTCTACGGCTTCCGTATATTCACCCCCTAAGAGGGTGATCCGGCTGGGCGCGGCGACGAAAGTTACTTTTTTGGATGGGTCGCCGCCGTATTGATGCAGAAAAGTCGAGTGGGCTTTTTTAATCAGGTCTTCCAACGCCATAAATCCTCCAGGCTATTTAATGATCAACAGGTAATAAAAAAGAACCGGAGCGTTGAACAGCAAACTATCAATGCGGTCGAACACCCCGCCGTGGCCGGGAAAAAAAGATCCTGAGTCCTTCGCAGAAAGGCTTCGTTTGATGACCGACTCCACCAAATCCCCCACTTGGCCGAAAAAGGAAAGAAGGAAGGACAGAGCCAGCACATCCATCAAACGGTAGGATTGGGAATAAAAAGGGATCTCTTTCCACAACACAAAAAGCGCGGCCAGCGTCAGGACGAACCCACCCGCACAGCCTTCCCAAGTTTTTTTGGGGGACGTGAGCGGCGCCAGCTTGTGCCTGCCCCAAAAACGCCCGGCGAAATAGCCGCCCGTGTCATAGGCCCAAGTGGCGGCATAAACCCACAACAGCTGCCAGGATCCGTTTGGCAGTTCCCGAAGCCTGAAAAAGTAAACGCCCAAAAGGCCGAAGTAAGCCACGGCGAAAAAAGTCACACTGACGGAGGGAATCATCTCCTTTAAGGGGCGGCTGGACCACAAAAAAGAAAGGGTTAATATCCACAATCCCGCCAAGAGGGTGCCATGGCCTTCCCAGGAAACCAAAGGCCTAAGGATCCAAGGCAGAAGGATCAGCCCCAACGCGAAAAAACCTTCCGCGCGGAGGGTTTTTAATTTTCGGGCGTCAGCCAGGACGAAGAACTCAAATAGGGCCAGCCCCAGGGCCGCCGCCGCGAGCAATTTGAAAAGAACCGGGATTTCCCAAAAAGTGGCGAATAAAAGAATGATGATCGCCGGAATGGCGACAAGGATTCGTTTGGTTAACGGGCCCATGACATCACGCTTCCCAACACGCTTTCCACTCCGCCGAAGCGGCGCTGGCGCTTTTGAAAATCCCTCAGCGCCGCGACAAAATGAGCGGTCCTAAAATCCGGCCAAAGGGTCTTGGTGACATGAAATTCTGCGTAAGCCAATTCCCAAAGAAGAAAATTCGATACCCGCATCTCACCGCTGGTACGGATTAAAAAATCCACCTCAGGCAGTTTCCCGGTGGAAAGGGCGCGCGTGATGGTTTCTTCCTGGATGGCCTGGGGTTTCATTTTTCCGGATTTGACTTGTCCCGCGATTTCCCTCACCGCCCGGGTCAGGTCCGTCCTTCCGCTATAGGACAGGGCCAGGATTAGATTTAACCCCGTACATTGGGCGGTCGCCGCCATGGCCCGCTGGAGCTCGGCCTGAATTTCTTTGGGAAGATCGGAAGTGTTGCCGATGGTGCCCAGCCGGACATTATTTTGCCGGAGCTCCTCGACTTCACTGCGCAGGTACTGCTTGAGCAATTGCATCAGCAGGCCGACTTCCCGTTTGGGCCTCTTCCAGTTTTCAGTCGAAAAAGCGTAGAGAGTGAGGGCTTCCAGCCCCAGCTCGCCGCTGAGGCGCACAATCTCCCGGATCGAGAGGGCTCCGGCCCTGTGTCCCGCGATGCGGGGTAAATGGCGTTTTTTAGCCCAGCGCCCATTGCCGTCCATAATGATGGCCACGTGGCGGGGCAGGTGGGGTTTCAACCGGTAGCGCTTCAAATAAGGGGAATTATTCATGGGAAGCTGGGGGTCTCGCTGTCCAAGTTTTAGAATTCGAGGATTTCTTTTTCCTTATGCTCGCTCAACTTGTTGGCCTCGTCCGTGTAGAGGTCCGTCATTTTTTGGATACGGTCATGGAACTTCTTGAAGTCATCCTCGGCGATATCTTTTTTCAGTTGATCCAGAGCCTTGTTGGCGTCTTGGCGCACGCCCCGAATGGCAACCCGGCCTCCCTCGGCGAACTTATGAACCATTTTCACGAATTCTTTGCGCCGCTCTTCGGTCAAGGGCGGAATATTCAAACGGATTACTTTTCCGTCATTATTGGGAGAAATGCCTAAGTCGCTTTTTTGGAGGGCTTTATCAATTTCCTGAAGCGCGTTCGCGTCCCAGGGCTTTATTTCAATGGTGCGGGCATCGGGAGTGGAGACGTTGGCCACTTGGTTGAGTGGAACAAAAGAACCGTAATATTCCACCTTGATGTGCTCCACCAGGGCGGTTGAGGCCCGGCCCGTACGCACTCCCTGAAAATCTCTTTTGGTGGATTCAATCGTCTTCTTCATCTTGGCTTCGGTATCGGTCAGGATCTGGTTCGCGTCCGCCATTTTTTCCTCGCTTATTCGAAACGTGTCGATGAAAATTTCACTTTTGCCGGAACTAGGTTCGCCCACAGGTTCCAGGCCCAAGGTTCCAGTATATCAACAACATCCACTCGAATTGGTTTCCCTAGCACCTTGAACCTGGCGCCTGGAACCTAATTTCTAACCACCGTTCCGATCGGCTCACCCCACACCGCGCGGCGTATATTGCCGGGCTGGTTGAGCGCGAAGACCACGATGGGCAGTTTGTTTTCCATACAAAGGGTCAGGGCCGTCGTGTCCATCACCTTGAGGCGTTTATTGATGGCGTCAATATAGGTAAGTTCTTTGAATTTTTTCGCGGTTGGGTCTTTCTTCGGATCAGCGCTGTAGATACCGTCCACGTTGGTGGCCTTCAGGATCGCGTCGGCGCCCATCTCGATGGCACGCAAAGCCGCGGCGGTATCGGTGGTGAAGTAGGGATTCCCCGTTCCGGCGGCGAAAATAACGATTCGGCCTTTTTCTAGGTGGCGCATGGCCTTGCGGCGGATGAAGGGTTCGGCGACCTTAGACATCTCAATGGCGCTTTGGACCCGCGTGTGTGCTCCGATTTTTTCCAGCGCGTTTTGGAGGGCCAGGGCGTTAATCAAGGTAGCTAACATTCCCATGTAATCGGAAGTGACCCTGTCCATGCCCATACGTTCGCCGTCCGCGCCGCGGTAAATATTGCCCCCCCCAATAACTAGAGCTATTTCCACACCGCTTTTTTGAACCTCGAAAACCGCTTTGGCGATGGACTGGACAATTTTTTCATCGATGCGGTGCTCGTTGTCGCCAGCCATGGCTTCGCCGGAAAGTTTGAGCAATACACGCTTATAAGCGGGCTTGGACGACTTGGAATTTTTCGAGGACGCTGTGACCATTTTTTTCCTAGAAATTTCTCGCCACGGAGTTATCCCGTGGTTCAGCCTTTTTTATTCGCCTAATTGTAACCGGGAAAAGCGCCGAACGATCACGTTTTCTCCCACTTTCGCCGCCACATCGGTCACCAACTGCTTCACAGTCTTTTTGGGCTCCCGAATATAGGGCTGTTCCATCAGGCAGACTTGTTTATAGTAGCTTTCAATTTTACCTTCGGCGATTTTTTGCTGGACCGCTTCCGGCTTGCCCGATTGCTTGGCCTCATTGAGGTAAATGGCCTTTTCCGCCTCTAATTCGGCGGCGGGCACTTCCTCACGGTTGACGTATTTGGGCGAGGAGGCGGCCACCTGCATGGCCAGTTCCTTGGCCAAGTTCTGGAAATCATCAGTCTTCCCCACGAAGTCCGTCTCGCAGTTGACTTCCACCAGCACGCCCACCTTGCCGCTGTGAACGTAGCTTCCGATGACACCCTGGTTGGCGCTGCGGCCGCTTCGTTTGGCCACTTGCGACATTCCTTTTTCCCTCAGCCAAACAACGGCCTTCTCAAAATCGCCCTGGGTTTCCCCCAAGGCTTTTTTACAATCCATCATCCCGGCGCCGGTCTTCTCGCGCAGGTCCTTTACCGCTGTTGCCGTAATTTCCATTTTTATTTCCTCTTCTTTCGTCTAGGGGGTTATTAATTTTTCATCAGCACCGTTAAAGGGGTTCCTCTTCCGCCGTCAGCGGCTTGTGGGGCATAGCCTAGGCAGCGCCCCAAGGACGGACGACGGAGAGCAGACGACGGCCGTTCTACTTTTGCGGCTTGTCGTCGCGCACATGCTTGGTCTTGATGCGCTCGAATTTCTCATTAGCCAATTCATCGGCGATGGCGCTGACAGTGGCGGCGTCGCCGGCCAGGGTCTCCACGCTGCCCACCAAAAGCTCGGCTTCTTCCTTCTTATCTTCAGCGACTTCCGCCAGGGTCTCGCCCTCAGAGGGGATCGAGGCTTCCTGCGCGGCGGCGGCTAACATTTCCTCGCCTACTTCACTGGGTCCGCCCATTCCATCAGCGGAAACTTCCTTGCCTTCCAGTTCCTTCGAGCGGCCTTCCAAAATGGCGCTGGCCATGACTGAAGTCATGAGCTTCACCGCGCGGATAGCGTCGTCGTTGCCCGGAACCACCACATCCACTTCGCTCGGGTCGCAGTTGGTGTCCACCACGGCGATAACCGGGATACCCAATTTACGGGCTTCCTGCACAGCGATGTGTTCTTTCTTGGTGTCGATAACGAAGATGGCACCGGGCAATTTGCCGACGTTTTTAATTCCGCCGAGAGAGCGCTGAAGCTTTAGCTTGTCCTTGTTGAGGCCCGACTGTTCCTTCTTGGAGCGGGCGGCCATTTCGGTTTCCGAAATGCTTTCCAGTTCTTTCAGGTAGCCGATGGATTTCTTGATGGTGGAAAAGTTGGTGAGCATGCCGCCCAACCAGCGGTAATTGACGTAAGGCATCCCGCAACGGTCGGCTTCTTCTTTGATGGCGTCCTGGGCCTGCTTCTTGGTGCCCACGAAAACGATGGTTTCGCCCGAGGCGGCCAGGTCCTTAACGAACTGGTAGGCTTCTTTGAGCTTCTTGACGGTTTTTTGCAGGTCGATAATGTGGATCCCGTTACGCTCCCCGAATATATAGAGAGACATCTTGGGATTCCAACGGCGGGTCTGGTGTCCGAAATGCACACCGGCTTCGAGCAGCTGCTTCATCGATACTGACATCATGGGTAGGCTCCTTTAAGTTGTTCCACCGCAATTTCTTATCACCGGCAAAGGTGAATCCTTTTCAACCCGTGAGGGCCACTAAAAGGAAATTCGAAAAGCGTGAGAAATAGGCCGGAAGTTACCCTCCGTACCCGCTTCCACTAGGCCCAAAGGCCTGCAAAAGCCTGATGTTTATAGCACAACTGCTTTAAAAATCACAAGCTCCCCGAAGCCTTTTAAGGGCTAAATAACCGGAAAAAAGCAAGAATTAGGAAGATATTAGGGGGGTCTACCATCCCTTGGAGATATTCTCCCCCAACATCCATGCCTCTCGTTTTAAATCAACCAGCGGACGCAACTTCCGCTTTTGCCTCGACCAGCGGCTTTGCTAGCGGCTTCATTTCAAAAAAAGCGTCACAGGCTTGGCATCGAACGACCTTCATATCGATGGGCAAGTGAAGGTCAAAAAGCGCCCGGCATTGAGGACAGGCCGTTTTAACCCCGATGGGCCTGGCGGTGGAATAATCAAAGAGGGCTAAGCCCGAATTGACATCAAAAAAGGAGGCTATTGTCGCCGGAGACGCAATTCCCACGGGAGTCTGGGGTAAAAAAGCCGGGACCGGTTTTCCCATCTCAAAGCCTTCAGCCAATTTCACAACATAGTCAGTCCAGGCATTGGTGAGGTAGAGAGCGATAAAATGTTTGAAGTGAGGCACGCGGACAGAAATCCGTTTTAAATCCTCGCAATGCTCAAAAACAAAAATATCCTTGTTTCCGTCAAATCCCGCTTTCAAAAAATCAAAATTCTCCGCGGCCAGCGAGAGTTGGGCGCCCTGGCTCAAGATCAAAAACACCGCGTCCGAAGCTCCGACCGTCTTTTGAAAATTCCCGACCGTGGTAAGGGTTCCTATGTTTTCGTAATACTCCCAAACGGTCCCCACCCCCACTGAAAAGAATACCTTCTCGAAGAAAGGCTTGAACCTCTGATCCGCCAGGCTGTTCACCACAAGAATTTGACGCACGCTGCCCTCCCCCGCTCTTCAACATGGAATTTCCCAACCAACAAAAAAACTTACGCTCGATTTGACCCGGGCGTAAGTCTTTAAAAAAACTTCGATTAGAAATAATTAATCGGAAGAGTCGTCCTGGGCTCATCATGGTGCACGAAAGCCGGAGTGTCGCTGGCCAGCTGCCTGGCGTGGCTGACCTGTTCCGCGGATTGTCCCTGGGGAATCAAGAGAACTTGGCCGGGAGTAATCTTGTCCGGATCCTGGATCTGGTCCCGGTCCGACTTGAAGAGCAGGGGCCATTGGAAGGAATCCGAGTAGATGCCCGACTGGTTGGAGATCGCCCAGAGGGTATCCCCTTCCTGAACCACGTACTTCTGCATCGGAACCGGCGTCGGCGCCGCGGCTTCGACTTTCACCGGCTCATTGGCAACCGGCTCCTTGGGAACCTCGGTGGTTTCCATTTTTTTCGCCCCGCAGCCCCAAACCATCAGGGCCATGATCCCCAGCAGTAAAAACATCCCGTCTTTTTTATTCTTTTTCATTTCTTTTTCCTTTCAAATATTAAAATCATCTCTAAAGCTTCCTAGCCCGCCGCCGACCCGCTCAAAGAGCCGGTTTGGTGATGGTATTGGATAACATCGTTACTTCATCGATCCGCGGCAATACCCCGTCTTCCTACGCGGCGCCGGTATTCAATGCCACTTGGTTCTGGGCCGCCACGCCCCTCTTGAAACTGAAATGACTCCAAAGAAAATTGGTAGTTTAGTTAAAGCAAGGAACATGCCGTCCCCTATGGAAAAATAATGATCCCGTCGGTTTAATATCCTTAAGAAAAAAAGCGTTTCTAAGCGGGACGGAATTTTTAAGCGCAAGAAACCGCCAAGCATCATCAAAATGATTTTTTCCATCCCTCATTTTGATTCGTTTCGATGGTTGGCGCCAGGAACGGCCGGATCAAAATAAAAAAATAAATTTCATTCTCGTTTTCCGCTTCCGCATGGCCCCCAAAAAAATGCGGGCCAGGAGATTGTCCTGACCCGCACAGTTTATCTTTTCACTACGAGGCCAAACTTCTTACGGAGTGGGATCAATGATGGTATTGGCCAATAGGGTAACGTTGCCGTTGGATCCAAACGCATGCCCATCTAGGGTAGCGAGGGTATTCATCGTGACCGAGTTATAGGCCATGATGGCTCCGACGAAATGAACGGTCGTGCCTAGGGAACAATAATCCGTCACCTGCCAAAAGACGTTTTTGGACTGCGCCCCATTGTTCAAGAAAACCTGGCGGCCCGACGTCACATTAAGAACCCCATTCACCTGAAAAATAAAGACGGCATTACTGTTTCCTTTAGCGTCGAGGGTAAGATCGGCCGAGGATATCGAAATATCGCCGTCACCCGTATAGAGTCCGGGATAAAGGGTCAAGCCGCCGAGATCGGCACCGCCCGACAAAAGCATCCCGCCCGTTCTTCCCGCCGCGTCCGTATAAGCGGTCCCGAGATTCTGTTTAGCAATATTCGCCGCGCCATTCGCGACATTCGAGGCGCCGCCGCAATTGATCTGAATCCCGCCATCCACTTGAGTCAAGGGATATAACCCGAGACTTCCGCAAAGCGTGGAAGCTCCCGAATTAGTAACCTCCGAATAGGCGAGAACCGCGTAATTTGCCGCCGTTCCAAGATTGACCATCGCTTGCACCGGCAGAGAAGTCGGCGTCAAGGTGGCGGCCTGAGTGCCCGTGGGCGTCACAGTGGGCGTCTTAGTGACCGTCCGCGTCGCGGTAACCGTCCGCGTCACGGTGTGCGTCCAAGTCATAGTGGGTGTTCTGCTTGAGGTTTTAGTCGGGGTTGCCGTAGAACCGGCCGGAGGAGGAGGACTGGTTGGAGCCTTATTATCCCCGCAACCAGCGATAAAAGCGGCCGGAAGCACTGTCATCATGATGAACCAAGCGATAATCTTTTTCACTTTTACTTCTCCTAAAATAATTTTTTGAATCCCACAACTACCTATGAAATCCAGAACAGTAGTTAGAGCAAGGAACGTGCCGCGCAAAGGTTTGAGCGAAAACCACCCGAATCCCGCGCCCGCCTCAAGAAGCGCCCCTTTCTTTCCGAGGACGAAGTCTTCAACCTGGCCGAATCGCCGGCCATCGATCAAATTGATCTCCCTTGATCCTCATTTTGATTCTCATCGATAGGTGTGAAACTAAGAAAAAATCGGTGGTGGTACGAAATAAAAAAACAGACCAGAAACTTCCCGATCTATAGGCCCCATCAACGTAATGGGGTCCAAACCTTAGGGGGTTGGTTTTGTGATGGTATTGGACAATAAAGTGACGTCGCCGTTGGACGCTAACGCCCGGCCGAGCAGGACGGCGCCCGTATTGAAGGTGACCGAAGTATAAGCCATGATATTTCCAACGAATGAGACAGTCGTATCCAGGGAGCAATAACCTGAGACGGCCCAAAAAATGTTGCCGGCTTGGGCGCCTCCGGACAAGATGACCTGTCGGCCCGGATCAACGATCAGATTGCCGCCGGTCTTCACCTGGAAAATAAAAACCCCGTTCGGATCGCCCAAGGCGTCAAGGGTAAGATTTCCTGAGGATAAAAGGAGATCACTGCTGATGGTATAAACGCCGGGATAAAGGGTTTGCCCGCCCAAATCGCCGCCCGGCGCCAAAGTCGCGCCGGCGGGCCGTCCCATGGCATCCGTATAGGCCGTGCCCAGGTCTAATTTGGCGGTGCTGGCGGTGCCATCGCCCACGTCAATTGCCCCTCCACAATTCTCCATAATCGCCGGCGACCCAGTCACGGAAGTCAAACCATTTGGATACAACCCGTAACCACCGCAGGTCGTGCTCGGCCCGCTGTTTGAAATTCCCGTATAGGCCAAAATCACATAATTCGCCGCGGATCCAAGATCCACCACGGCTGGATTGGTTGGAGGCGTCGAAGTGGGGGTCATCGTCAAGGTTTCGGTGGACGTCGCCGTGACGGTTTCGGTTGGCGTCAGGGTCTCTGTATCTGTTGGGTTTGCCGTCGAGGTTTTGGTAGGGGTTGGTGTTACGGATAATGAAGCGGTGAAAGTCAGCGTAGCGGGTGAGGTCTTCGTTTTAGTCGCGGTTTGGGTCAGCGTGGGGGTTGGCGCGCTGGGAAAAGCAGGAGTCGCGAATTGCCGGGTGCATCCGGACATGAAAAGCACCGGAACTGCCACCACCACGATTAAATAACCAATGATTTTTTTCAATTTTTTCTCCTCATTTTTTCGGGAACTAGCTTGTCTCTCACGGGATAACAAGAGGAGTAAGAGCAAGGAACGTGCCCCGAAGAAACGGGATCAAAAAGGAAAATCTCATCACGCGAAAGAAATAACGGCCTTTCAGGCGGTCAAATATTTTCCGCTCGAACCCGGTTTGGGCGTCTCGATCAAAACGAGTTTCAATCCCTCTTATTGATCTATCTTCCTATTCAAGCTGGTTGGTTTTCGCCATCGACTTACCGGCACTTCGAAGGGATTCGG
>CAZHFP010000011.1:26422-30725 GCA_964531065.1 uncultured bacterium | reverse complement strand
GAGGCCAAGGAACGCACCCGCCGGGCCACCTTTTATTTTTTCATGCTGCTGGTTTTTCTCTACGCTTTTTTCGTGGATTTGATGGCCGCGGCTTCCTATATGTGCGTCATCCTCGTCTTAAGATCCCATGAACTGATCCAAATATCCCTCGCCCCGCCTTCCATCTTTCCAGTGTTCCTCTACGGGACGCCCGCCGCCGTTCTCTTGGCAACCCTTCATTTTTTTATCGCCAGGAATAAGCCGCTTGACGATTTGTTGGAATCCCTGGGAGCCAAACCGGCCGATCCCAAGGATACCTACCACCGCCAATTCATCGACATCGTGGAGGAAGCAGAAGCCGCCACGGGAATCCACGGCATCCGCCCGGTGGTTCTTTCAACAGTGGGGTGCAACGCTTTTTCGCTTCAAGACGGTCAAGGCCGTTCGGCGATCGGCGTCACCGACGGTTTGCTTTCCAAGTTAACCCGGGAGGAGATTTCGGCGGTCGTGGCCCACGAGGCCGCCCACCTAGTCCATCAGGATTCCAGGCTGGTGACAACGGCTTGTTTTCTTTTCGGTTTTTTCGGTTCCACGAACGAGGCCTTGGGCGGGGCGATGCGGGCGGATGCGGGGCCCGACGGCCGGAATTCGAACAGCAGCGGAAGCATCTGGGCCTTGGTGGGCATCCTCTGGATCATTTCCGGAACCGGCTATTTCATCACGAAGCTGGTCTTCATGGCCATTTCCCGCGAAAGGGAATACCTGGCCGACGCGGACGGTGTAGCCCTCTGCAAGGATCCCCTGGCCATGGCGGAGAGCCTTTACAAAATATCCAGGCGTTACCGGGGAGCCGTTCCGGATTCCTATTCCTCGCTTTTCATTCTGAATCCCGGCGACTCAGCGATGGATGAAAAAGAAGGATTTTTACCAAATTTATTTAGCAATCATCCGCCGGTCTCCGAAAGACTTTCCAGGCTTCTGCTTTGGGCCAGGGCGGATATCCAAACCCTCCAGTCGATCGATGAAAAGGAGGAAAAGTCCGAGCAGGGCCAGGCCCCTCCCGCGGAAACGCCTGCCGTGCCGGTGGAAAAAAGTTTCATGGCTTACCAAGGCGATCAATGGAAAGGGCCCTTCAGCCCGGCTCAGCTTCTGGCGGGTGGGCTGTTGAATCCCTCCAGTTGGGTTTGCCCCGCCGGCGGCCAGCAGGTGATGAAGGCTTCGGAGTCGGTCGAACTGGCGCCCCTTTTCCAGGCCCAAGTCCAGGGAACGGCCGGGACCATGGCCTGCCCCCGCTGTAAAGTTTCCTTGATTCCCCAACGCTACGAGGGTTTGGAACTCGATCAATGTTCCTTCTGCAAAGGAACCTTGCTCAGAGCGGGGGTGTTGGAAAGATTAGTGACCCGGGAAGAGAGAACATTTACGCCGGAAGAAATCCGCAAAGCCAAGGTCTGGCGCGATTCTCAAAGAGGTACCTTGAAAGAACGGGATTCCTTTCCTGAAATAAAATGCCCCCTGTGCCAAGGCCCCATGGGTAAGGGAATCCATACTCAATTGACTCAAGTGGTCATCGACCATTGTTGCGATCCCGCTTGCGGAGCTGTTTGGTGTGATGGCGGGGAACTGGAGACCATCCAGATGCTGGTTGAGGACGCGCACAGAAACCGCTGATCGATAAGCGCAAAAAAATCTATTTACCGCAGAGGCGCAGAAAAAAAGATTTTTGGATTAAAAGAGATAACCAGAATATTTAAAGCCTGAATTAAAAACATTCGCCTTTCTCTGCGTTTCTGCCCCTCTGCGGTAAAATGATGTGGGTTGGGATTGGATCGAGTTCTGGTTTCAACTATATCTTGTGGTTGGGTTTTCAGCCCTCCACCACCCGCATTAATCCGCCATAATTTGACAGGCCTTTTGTGGTGTAAAAAAACCGGCAAGGTATAATTTAAAAGCTTTAACGTCGGGGAATGAATATAGAAAGAAGATAATCCCCGTTTCAACCACACCTTTTCAACACTATCGGGGATGTTGTCATTGATGAGCCGTCAAATATTAAATTCTACCGTTTTTATTTTCCGTCCATGGGTATTGGCCTTTTGCCTTTTGCTAACGCCTTCGCTCGCGTCCGCCCAGATTTCGATCACCAAATCCGTCAATGTTCCCAGCGCCTCGCCCGGGGACGCCCTCACTTACATTCTCTCCTATACCAACCCAAGCTCTAATTCCACTTGCTCGGATACCTTTGAGGGTGAAACAGCGGGCGCCTTTCCCGCCGGTTGGACCCAATCTGCTGGAACTTGGACGGTCATCACGGACAACGGTCCGGCGCTCACGGGTTCCCGGGCGGTCCAAGGCGTGGCGGCCTCGGGTGTTTATCCAAAGATTCTCGACACTTGCGCCAACCAGATTGGCGACGGCTATATCCAGTCCGACATGAAAATATCCGCCGCAGGCCAAGAGGGAGTCCTGCTTTGGAGGTTCGCCGGGACTAACACTCCCGCGGTGACGAATGGATCTAATTATCAGGTGGTCGTCCACTCCGGGGGAACCAACAATATCATTCTGGGTTATTACGACTTGGGTTCCAACACTTTTAATCAAATCCAAGCCGCTACCTTCGCGATCAACGCCGGGACCTGGTATACGGTTAAACTGGAAGTCATCGGAAACGGACCAGTCACCATGAACCTTTCCATCAACGGCGCGTTGGTGTCGGGGCCCGTGACCACCGGCTTTGTCGTGCCCGCGGGTCAAGCCGGGATTCAGGCCAACAGTACGGGCACGGTGGGATTTGACAACGTCCAGATCGTGAAATATCCCCAGGCTTACGGCGTGACCGTAACGGACAATCTTCCGGTTGGATTGTCCTATACTTCATCCAGTGGATCGGCGGTGGTTTCGGGCCAGCAAGTGGTTTGGAATTTGGGCAACTTGGCCGGTGGCGCCAACGGCGCCTTGACCGTGACAGGCACTGTTGGGAATTGCGGGATTTCACTGATCAATAGCGGCCAGGTGGACGGGGCCACTCCCAAGAACACGGTATTGTCCAACGCGGTGACCACGGTGATTTTGGCTTGCACCCCCACGCGTACGAACACCCCGACCAACACCCCTACGAATACCCCAACCTTCACCCCCACGAATTCCTTCACGAATACGTTTACGAATACTCCGACCAAAACTCTTTCCTTCACTCCGACCAACAGCTTTACTTTCACTAATACATTCACCAACACGCCCACGATCACGAACACGCCAACGAACAGCTTTACCCCAACCTCAACCTTCACCGGCACATCCACCCATACTCCGACCAATAGTTTCACTTTCACGACTACATTCTCCAACACGCCAACGATTTCGAACACGCCCACGAACAGCTTTACTCCCACCTCGACTTTCACCGCTACGTCCACCGATACTCCGACCAACAGTTTCACTTTCACCCCACCATTCTCCAACACGCCCACGGTCACGAACACACCCACGAATAGCTTTACTCCGACTTCGACCTTCACCGGCACACCCACTCATACTCCAACCAATAGTTTTACTTTCACCAATACATTTTCCGATACCCCCACCATTACGAGTACGCCCACCAACAGCTTTACTCCCACTTCGACTTTCACTGCCACATCTACCGATACTCCGACCAACAGTTTCACTTTCACCCCTACATTCTCCAACACGCCCACGATCACGAACACACCCACGACCAGCTTTACTCCAACTTTGACCTTCACCGACACACCCACCGATACCCCGACGAACAGTTTCACTTTCACGGATACTTTCTCCAGCACGCCCACGATTACAAACACACCCACCAATAGCTTTACTCCAACTTTGACCTTCACCGGCACACCCACCGATACCCCGACGAACAGTTTCACTTTCACGAATACTTTCTCCACCACTCCCACGATTACAAACACACTCACCCACAGCTTTACCCCGACCTTCACCGGCACATCTACCGATACCCCTACGGACAGTTTCACTTTCACTCCAACAGTCTCCGACACGCCTACGATCACGAACACGCCAGTGAACAGCTTGACGTTGACCCCAACCTTTACTGGTACGGCCACCGATACTCCGGCCATAACTGACACCCCCAGCGATACGCCGGCCTTTTCATTCACGCCGACTCATACATCGACGAAAACTTTGACTTTTACCGATACTCCCAGTGCCACACCAACCGGGTCTTTGACTCCAACCCTGAGTTCAACTGATTCCAGCACGCCGACTTTTACTTCCATTCCATCCGATACGCCCAGCCGAACCTCAACCTTTACTCCCTCGGCCACACCCTCAAATT
>CAZHFP010000011.1:19971-26322 GCA_964531065.1 uncultured bacterium | reverse complement strand
TCCGATACGCCCAGCCGAACCTCAACCTTTACTCCCTCGGCCACACCCTCAAATTCGTCCACACCAACGGGAAGCGCCAGCCCCACCAACACCGCATCCCCTTTGGTTACCCCTACGCCATCCTTAACACCTTCTTTCACGGGAACGATGACACCGGCCATGACGATTTCTCCCACTCCGGCGGCCGCGTCCGGTTGCGGCGGGGAAACACTGACGATTTTTGACCAGCGCGGTGAATTGGTCCGGAGCCTTTGCGGCCTTCTTCCCGCCCTTGCGCCCCAAACCCTTACCTTCACCGTTTCGCCGTTTGTCCGCACTCAGACTGCGATGGGGGGAAGCATGACCCTTTATGTCAACGGCCAAGCCGCCGCTGTTTGGGACGGGAAGGACGGGGCGGGGAATATGGTGCCCAGCAGTTTTTATCACTTGGTTCTCGTACAGGATTTTACCGACGGCACTTTTGCCCGGCTCGAAAAGGACGTCTTCATCGCTCCCATAGGCCAAGCCGCATCGGTTCTATTGAAAGCCCTGCCCAACCTGGCCCATTCGGATGAGAAAATTTTTATCACCGCGATTTTCGGAGCGGTTCCCGCGGACGAGAGAAGTTTCGTTAAGGTCTACACGGTTGACGGAGAACGGGTGAAGGTTCTGCCCCTGTCCCATGGGCAGACCGTTTGGGATTTGACCAACAACCAGGGACAGGAAGTTTCCTCAGGCATTTACCTCATCCTTTTGGACGGGATGGACCCGGCCTCGGGCGTCCCCGCCCGCAAGACGATCAAAGTGGTAGTGCTTCGATAACCCTAAGGCCATTTGCCACAGATGAACACGGATGAACACAGATAAACAAAAAGACCCCTTTTGATTTTTTTAAAGTCCATTAGGATTCAGTTTTTTTTATTCAGGGGCTTAATCCATCCGTGTTAATCCGTGTTCATCTGTGGCGAAAATGATTTTCTTCGCGTTCTTCGCGCCTTCGCGGTTAAAATATCTTCGCTATGGAAATCATCCTCCTTCGGCTTGACCGCATCGGCGATTTTATTCTGGGCATTCCCGCCTGCCGGGCTTTGCGCCAAGCCTATCCGAACGACCGTATTACCGTGGTTGTCCCTTCGGACGTCGCCGAATTGGCCAAGGCTTGTCCTTTTTTTGATGAGGTGGTCATCTTTGACGCCCTGTGGCTTTTGCCTGGCTGGCCCTTTTCGGACCGATGGCAATCGGCGTGGAGACTCATCAAGTTTTTACGCTCGGCGAAGGCCGGGTGGGTCCTGAATTTCCGCTACCAGAACCGCTTGGATCCTCTTGTCGCCGGTTTATCGGGCGCCCCCAGGCGGTCCGGATTCGATTTGGGATGGGTGAGCCGGTTCCTGACCGACAAGGTTTCTCCGCCCGATTCCGGGATTCACCAAGTGGACCGAAACCTTCTTTTGACCAAGGCCGTGGGCGTCACGGGGGGAGACCGCAAGCTCGAAATCTGGTTTGATGAGCACGATAAAAAAACGGCGGAACAGTATCTTCCCGCCCAGGAACTTTTGCCGGGGACGCCCCGCATCGCCGTCCATATCGGGGCCGCCACGCCTTCCAAGCGGTGGGGGGAAGAAAGTTTTGAGGTTCTCATCCATGAGCTTCACGCTCTGACCCAAGCGGATATTTTGGTTCTGGGCGGCGAGAAGGATTTGCCTTTCGCCCACGAAGTGGTGGATGGCTTGGAATGCCCCGTGATCAACCTGGTGGGGAAACTGACGCTTCGCCAGATGGCGGTTCTGATGGGGCATTGCCAAGTGTTCATCGGATGCGATTCCGGCTCCTCTCACCTTGCGGCGGCTGTGGGCGTGCCGGTCGTGAGCCTTTTTTCAGCGGCGAACGAGGTGGAGGTTTGGAAACCCTTGGGTCAAAAGGTGAAGGTGCTAACCAAGCATCCCACTTGTTCTCCCTGTAAAAGCTACGAGTGTAAAAGGGACGACGGGTATTTCTGCATGGCGGAAATTAAGGTGGAGGAAGTCGTTCAAGCCGTAAAAGATTTTTTGGAAAAACCTTAAAGTCCCCGCGCCGAAAAGCCGAAACCGCTTTTGTTTTAATTGGTTTTAACGAATCCTGAGGGAAGACCCGATTTTAATTATTTTCGCCGGGCTCGGCGGTATAATTTGCACCAATATTTGTCTGGACCTTAAAGGAATTTATTTTATGAAAAAGATTTGGCTCTATTCCGCGGCAATTTTATTAATGACGGTGGTATTCGTGACGACGGCCTGTCAAAAGAACTATACGCTCAGTCCTCTTTCTCCCAATGCTTACACGCCTACTTTTACCATGACACCCTTTCCCTGCGGATATCCAGGCAACACCTGTACCATGACCGCGACCTCAACTTCCACCGCCACCTTTACGGCCACTAACACCCGGACTTCCACGAATACCCCCACCATTACTTTCACGCCCACCAACACGGCGACCCCGACTTGGACCGGGACACCGACCAATAGTCCCACCATCACCTGGACGCCGACGATCACCAATACCCCCGCGCTTCTCCAACCTCCGCAAGGACCGTTAGGCTATATCAATTCCGCGGGCCAACCGGAGGTTTTATTTAAGGTCGACACCGATCCCAGGGTAACGAATTATAAGATTTATTACGGCAATTCCTCCGGGGGGCCCTTTACCTACGTGGGCTCGGTTCCCAAAGCGGCCGCGGAATTGGAATCCATCAACCTCACCATCACCACCTTCAATATTTACATTTATATCGTTGCCGCCGGAACCATCGCCGATAGTGTGCCTTCGCGAATGGTCCACGCCGTGTCGGGAACCGTGTTAACCAGCTCCCTTACGATTACCGCGTCCGCAATGACACCGCTCGTTTTCACGGTGTCAGGGTCGGTCCCCGGGGCCGTGAAGCGGCTTTGGGAAATTCCTTTCAGCCCACCCACCTTTTATTGGGAGTGGGGAGATGAGGGGCCGCCCTTGGCGAATCCCGTCACCTATGGCACCTCCACGGGTTTGACCTATGTTCATCCTGGTCCCCTGCCTTCGCCGGGGACTTCCATGACCGTAACCGTTACTTCCTACAACAGCGAAAATTGGCGGATTGATTCCAGTGCCCTGGTTTTTTCAGCGCCGAATTAAAAAGTAATGGCATCATTTTTTGGGAGAAGATTTGGGGGAACTCCGGAACGAAGGACTGTTCAAACCAGCAGCAGTTCGTCGTCCTGAGTCAGAAAACGCCACTTGCCCGATTCCACGTCCAGGTTCAGCCCGCCGATACGGGTCCGCTTTAATTCCAAAACCTTCAAGGGCGTCCCGAATTTCGTGTCCTTCAAACTTCCGAAGAGCCGGCGGATGTGCCGGTTCTTGCCTTCTTCCAGCACGACTTGTAATTTTGTTTTGTGTCCCGCTCCGCCCTCGATGGTGACTTGAAAGGCCTTTAAAATTTCGCCGGAATTTTCCACGCCCTTTACCGCCTGCTTGATATGGGCTTGGGTGACAAGGCCTCTTACCCAGACTTCATAGGTTTTACGGCAGGAGCCGGGGCGCATCAGGCTGTCCGCCAGTTTGCTGTTTTTGGTAAAAAGAAGAAGCCCCTTGGAATCCAAATCCAACCTGCCCACGGGCTTCCAATTGTCCTCATAGGCCCATTCGGGCAGGAGGGCGTAAACCGTCTTCCGATCCTTCTCGTCGGATCGTGTCACGACGTAGCCCTTGGGCTTGTTGAGCATGAAAAACTTCGCGTTGGTGGTTGGAGCTTTTTCGCTTGTCATAAATCCATTTCACCACGAAGTGCGCAAAGGGAACAGGGTAAAAAGAACGATGCTGGCTGATAGCTGTCAGCTGACAGCTGATAGCTGACTTTGGAAGATTTTTTCCGCAGCGGCCTGTCCGCTGGCCACGCAGTCCGGAATGCCCACGCCCTTCAAACCGTTGCCGGCTAGGTAGAGGCCCTTGATCTCCGAGGCCTTTTGTTCCAACCGGGCGGCCTGGCTTAAGTGGCCGGGCCTAAAGTATGACATGGAAGCCTTATAAGTAGCGAGATGTTGAAGAATTGGTTCGCTCCGAAGACCTAGGACGGGTTTTAACTCTTCCAGCACTTTGGCGATGACTTTTGCTTCGCCTTCGGTTTGGATCAGTTCCACCGCTTCTTTTCCCAGAAAAACCCTCAAAAGGGCGCTGCCTTCCGGGGCCCGGCCCTCGAACTTTTGGCTGGCAAAGGTACAGCCCACCATCAATTGATTCTTCAGGGAAGAGACGACAAACCCAAACCCATTTAGGGGGTGATTCACATCCTGGCGCCGGAATCCCAAATTCAAAGTGGCGGAATCGTGGGCGGGAATGCCCGCCAAGAGCTTGTCCCATTCTTTGTCCAGCGAACCCAAAAGCGTCCTGATTTTGGCGGGCTGGATCGCCAGGACGACCGCGTCCGCTTCACGGGTTTGGCCCTTGACGGACATTTCCCAGGTTCCCTTGTCGGTGGGGTTCAAGGACTCTACCGGGCTTTGAAGCCAAAGAGACTCGGAGGGAATCTGAGAAACCAGGGCGTCGGAGAAGGTCTGCATGCCGTTTTTGAAACTCATGAAGAGGGAATAGCGGGCTCCGGAAACCTGGGCCTGCTTGGCCATCTTGCGGGCGGCCATGGCTTTTAATAAGGAGCCGTATTTGATTTCCATTTCCTTGAACTTGGGCATGCAGGCGGCCAGGCTTAAATCATCCGGATCGGCGTTGTAAACGCCGCCAATGAGGGGCTGGGCCAGGGATTCCAGAACTTCACGGCCCAAACGGCGACGGACGAACTGTCCCACGCTTTCATCCTGAGGGTCGCGGCGTTTTTTCACGAAGGGTTCCAGGGCCGCGCGGAATTTTCCCCAGGGTGAGAGTAGGGAAGTGGTCATGAGGGGCCAGAGGCGGCTGGGGGCGAGAAGATAGAAACCCTCAGGGATAGGGCGGAGCTTTCCGTCTTTTAAGATGAAGGATTGCTGGAGGGTTTGGTTGGTTTTAATGAACTGGTTTTCCAGGCCCAGCTTCTCAGCCAGGGCCACCGCCTGGGGTTTTTCCGTGATGAAACAGTCCGGGCCTTCTTCCATCAGAAAGCCCTCTTGGGTCAAGGTGCTTAACGTTCCGCCGGCCTTGGCTCCGGCATCGAGGATATTCAGCTCGAGGGCGGTTCCTTTTTCTTTCGAGAGTTCCAACAAGCGGTGGGCGCAGGCCAGGCCGCTGATGCCGGCTCCAATGATGGTTACCTTTAACATTTCAAGTTCTTTCTGTTTTAAAATTTTATAGCTGTCATTGCGAGGAATGCCCGCCGAGTAGGCGGGTGTAAATGACGAAGCAACCCCAGTCTAAATAAAAATCCAGCTGTTGAGAAAATGATTATTTCAACTGAGGTTGCCGCGTCGTAATCGATCGCCTATTCGGCGATCACTCCTCGCAATGACACTTATATTGCTTCCTCAATCAAAGAAGCCAGCATAGCAATAAAAGAAGGGTGGGTGCCCACGGTTTTCGCCCTCACCATGTGAAGGGCTTTCCATTTGGCTTTTTCTTGGGCCAGGATATCCATGTCATAAAGCACTTCCACATGATCCACCAGAAATCCAATCGGCGCCACCACACAGGCCGAAAGGGTTTCATAAGTGCGGCGTTCGATAAAATCACCCAGATCCGGTTCCAGCCAGGATTCTTCCGGTCTTCCGCTGCGGCTGGTGTAGGCGGTTTGATAGTAGGGAACCTCGACCTTTGGCATGACATGCTGGCAGGTTTCCTCGAACTGGCCGGAGTAGGGTGACTTGTGGGCCATGACCCGGGGAATGCTGTGGGTCGTAAAAATAAGTTCGGCCCGGTGGCGGGCCTTTTCCTCGGTGGTTAATTGCGCGAAGGCCGCGGTGATGTTTTGGGCGATGGCATTGATGAATCCCGGACGGGTGTGCCATTCGGGTGCGTAAGTGATTTGGGGAGCGGGGTTGAGGGTTTTCAGGGCCTCGTCGACTTTGGTGATGTACTTATCATAAGAAGCGGGGCTTCGATGGGGCGCCATCACAATGGCGAAGATCTTTTTTTTGCCCTGGCGGGTCAGCTCTCCCAGCGTTTCGGCGATGGTGGGATGGGAATGGGCAAAACCCATCACGACGGGGATTTCGATTCCCCGGGACCGCAAGAGTTTTTCCAAGGCCTGGGCCTGCTCTCCGGTTAGCCGGTTGTAGGGGGAAGCCCCTCCGATTTTTTCGTATTGCTTGGCCACCAGCTTGAGGCGTTCGGGCGGAATATTTTTGCCATGGGTCACATCCTCAAGAAAGGGAAGGACATCCTCGGGCTTTTCCGGGCCCCCAAAGCCGATGAGTAGAACCGCGTCGAATTTCAAAA
>CAZHFP010000011.1:0-19871 GCA_964531065.1 uncultured bacterium | reverse complement strand
GCGTTCTCGACCGGCGTTTGGGGCAGGATGCCGTGTCCTAGATTGAAGATGTGGCCGGGTCGGCCCCCCGCTAGACGGAGAATTTTCTCGGCTTCCTTGCGGATGTTCGCGGGGTCGGTCAATAGGATGGACGGATCCAGGTTACCCTGTACCGCCACGTTCCCCAGCTGCTTCCAGGCCTTGTCCAAATCCACATGCCAATCCACTCCCACGACCGTCGCTCCGGTGTCTTTGATCCAGGAGAAAAAAGGTTCGGTTTGAGTGCCGAAATATATGACGGGGACGCCCGGTTTCAAACGGCTGATTAAAAGCTTTAAGTAGGGGAGAACCAATCGTTGGAATTCGTCCGGGGCCAGAATGCCCACCCAGGAATCGAATAATTGGACAGCCTGGACGCCCGCGTCAATTTGGGCGTTCAAGTAGGAAACGGTGGAGGCCACCAGTTTTTCCATCAACTCATCCCAGAGCGCGATGTCTCCCAGGATATTTCGGGTGTGGAAGTAATCCTTGGAACCTCCACCTTCCATTAAATAGGAAGCCAGCGTAAAAGGCGCGCCCGCGAAACCGATCAAGGGAATATCGGGTTTGAGGCGCTCGCGGATTTTTTTAACCGCTGCCATGACATAGGCCAAGTCCCCGGCGCCATTAACGTCCGTCAGCCGTTTCAAGTCGGCGCTGGAACGGAAAGGATTGCGGATCACGGGCCCTCCGCTTTCCACAAATTCCAACTGAAAACCCATGGGTTCGGAAATGAGGAGGATATCGGCGAAGAGAATGGCGGCGTCCACACCTAAGACTTCCTGGGCGCTGACGGTGACTTCGGCGGCCAGGTCCGGGGTTTTGCAAAGATCCAAAAAGGAAACCATGGCGCGGATTTGGCGGTAGCCGGGAAGATAACGGCCGGCTTGGCGCATGATCCAAATGGGAGGACGAGGAGTGGCTTCTTGGCGGCAGGCCCTCAAGAAAAGACTGTCTTTCAGAATGGTGTCGGGACTTTTCATCGTCGGCGCCGAAGTCCGAAGTACAGGATCGGTTTTCTTTTTCGCGGCGTAAAGTTCGGAGGCTCGCTCGGAGGCTTCCTTGACGAAAAAACCCATTTTGGGATGGCTGGGTTCGAAGTCAGGGGAGAGCCGGCATTCCTTTAAGGCGACGGAGGCGACCGGACCGATGGAACCGATCACCATTCGACCGAGGGCATTCAAAAGTTTTTCCGACAATCCCATATCCATGGCCACCTGGAGGACATGGTGGATTTGGGTGGCAGTGGTGAAGAGGGCGACCTGCGCTTCGCCCTTGACGATGTTTTCAATCAAGGCTTTGAGAGGGCGGATATCTTCCGGCAATGCCCAGCGGTAAACAGGAATGCTGGTCACTTCTTGGGCGCCGCGGTCCCTCAGGCCCTGGAGTAATTCCTCATTGGGTGTCCCATATTCCTGGACCACCACCCTCAACTTTTTGACGGGTTTGTAATTGTCCAGAAGCAATAATATTTCTTTCCAGGTGTTGGGTTCGGGAACCACGATGGAGGCTTTCAAACCGAATTCGGTCAAGGCCTTTACGGGCTTGGGCCCCCGGGCCACGATAAAGGTTTTTTTGAAGGCGCGCTCCACCCGGCTTTTCGCGTATTTGGTTTCCAAAGTTTTGAAGAGGGTGCGGGCTCCGACACCGGTCATGAAGATGACAATGTCCACGGAACCTTGTTGAAGGCTCTCGAAAAAGTCGAAGGCGGCTTTATTTTGGGTAAGGGGAATTTCCCGCATGGAGGGAGCTACTTGGGCTTTTCCCCCGTTGCGGACGATCAGGTCTTCCATTTCCTTGGCCATGCGGCTTTCAAAAGCCGCCACGGTCATGCCGGCGAAGCCGGAGGGTTCAGTTTTTTCAACAGGGGACATTCCGCTTTGCCTTTGATCGGGGATGGAGGAAAATGAGATATTAAGTATAAAAGCACTTGGGGAATTTTAATTGAAAAAAGTCATCATCTTTTTCGCGAAGGGTATCGGCCTGGGGCTGGGAATAGGTCTTTGCCTGGCCGGGGCGGTGGGGTTGGTTTACCGGGCAGTTCATAGCGCCGACGTGAACCCCCACTTTGAGCGGGCCAGCATTTATTTTATGGTTGTCGGGGGTTTGATGGGGTTGATTGGGGGCTGGTGCCTGTCCCTGCGGATGATTCTGGAAGGCTTATTGTCTACCCTATTCCTCAGAATTTCGGAACTGGTGCCGGTTCCCGCGGCGGCGGTGACGGAGGAATGGGCGGGCAAAATGGAAATTTTTTTCAGGGAAGTCCTGGAACCCATGCCTTCCTTGTTTCACAAGATCGTCGAGGCTTTTCTGGTGGTAAGGTTCCGGGATTACGCGAAGATCAACCGGGCGATCGAGAAGGCCAAGAGGAAAAAGCCCATGGCTTCCTACTCCCCCGAGTGGATGTCACAGGTGGCCCTGCATTTTTTCCTCGAGCCTTTGTGGCTCTTCTTTGACGGGGCCTATGTTATTCTTTTCTTAATCTGTTGCGTTCTCTGGGGCCTGGCGTTTTTTAATTAAAGAATAGTTAACCACCAAGAAACCAAGTTCACCATGAGAGGCGGACTTCAAATTCTTGATGGTTTCAAGAAATAATCCTTCCTTGGTGCCATTGGTGCCTTGGTGGTGAAAAGGTTTTGAATGTCTGATCAATACCAAAAATGGAAATCGCTCCAGTCCCACTGGGACGACGACGACTTTCTCAAATCCCTCACTCCCTTGATGAAACTCCGCTACAAACGGTTGGATGAAAAGGTCGAAACGATCCTGGCGGAAAAATTCGAAACGGTTCACGGCAAACCCGTCCTTTTGGATATCGGCGCGGGTCGGGGAGAGTTCGCTCTCTTTTTGCGAAACAAGAGAAAGGCGGCCCTGTGGAACTATCTGGGTTTTGAGCCTTCCTCCGAACAGCTCAAGCAGAGGGACGTGAAAGATTTTGGAATGGGATTTATCCAGGCCCTGGCCGAACAATTGCCATTGCCCGATATGATCGCGCATGGAATCCTGTTGAAGGAAGCCATCGACCATTGCTTTGATCCCTCGAAAGTTTTTTCCGAGGCCAAACGGCTCTTAAAACCCGGGGGAGTTTTGGTCGTCACGGTGACCAACGACAAGTCCTATTTTAAAAAGGCCTTTCCTTTCATTAACCGAGCGCGCAAGGCCCATCAGACCGATCATCTTTTCTTTTTTGGACCGGAGGATTTGAGGAAACTGGCCGAAGAGGCGAAGTTTGACAGGGTTTCGGTGGAAACCTATAATTATCTGAAATTGCCGAGGGTTCTTGAAAAAGTTTTGAGTTTATTCGGAGAAAACATCAATCGCGGGTTTTTGAACGTGACCGACGCCCTAGGAAAAAGCCTCCTGCCGGATTTGGGCGGGGGCATCATCCTCAAAGCCTATGTTAAGGAAAACAAATGAACCCCGAGATTATCAATATTTTGATTTGTCCTGCCTGCGGTTCCGCCGTTCGTGAAAAAGAAAACGTCATCGAATGTACCGCCTGTAAGAACCGCTACCCGATCGAAAATGGAATTCCCGTCCTGCTAGTGGACCGTGCGGAAAAGCCGAAACGCTAAGCCTCTCAAGATAGGGATCGACGCCCGGCTGGCCTACCGCCGGGGCGTCGGAACCTATGCCGCCAATCTCATTTTTGCTCTTTCTGAAGTAGATTCCCGGAACCATTATTTTATTTTCAACGCTAGCGAGGAACTAAAAGGTCGGGTTTCCAACCGGCATTTTCATTGGGTGGAAGTTCCTTTTTCTAACGCCGCCTATTACGAGCAGGTTTTACTGCCCCGAGCCGCGGCCGAACAGGGCGTTGATTTTATTCATTATGTCGACAATTCGGCGACCGCCATCGCGGACTTTCCTTTTGTCTTGACCCTTCATGATGCCATGCATACCCGGGCCCTCGCGGAAGTGCGGCCCAATCCCACTTTCCGCCAAAGGTTGGTTTATGGGTATAAGAAGTGGGCTATCGCCAGATCGGCGCCCAAAGCCAAGGCCGTCATCACCGTCTCCGAGTTTTCCAAAAGCCAGATCATTGAAAAAACCAAAGTTTCGCCGGAGAAAATAACCGTGACGCCAGAGGGCGTGGATGCCGGGTTTTTCAAAAGAATCCCCAAAAAACCGTCCAAACTTTTCAAGATTCTGGTTCATGGAGCCGCCGACGACCGGAAAAATATTCCCAATATCTTGAAAGCCGCCAAAATTTTAATGAATCAGAAGAAGAAATTTCAATTGATGGTGATCGGGATGGACGCGGCGGAATTAAAGTGTACGAATTACGTCGAACAGGTGACCTCGTTAGGATTGGGGCGCCAAGTCGAATGGGCGGGGAATGTGCCGACCGAAATGCTGAACCAAGTTTACGCCGAAGCGGACCTGTTTCTTTATCCTTCGCGGTTGGAGGGATTCGGCTTGCCGGTGCTGGAGGCCTTCGCCTGCGGCGTTCCGGTCATCGCCTCCAATACCACCTCGCTTCCGGAAGTCACCGGAAACGCTGCCCTTTTAGTGGATCCAGAAAAACCTGAAGCCATTGCTAAGGCTGTCAAGAAGATGATGGAGAAACCCGGTCGAAGGAAACAATATGTCCAACGGGGATTCAAGAGGGCGAAATTTTTCACCTGGGAAAAGACCGCTAAACAAACGCTAAAAGTATATGAAGGGATGAGAATATAAAATGCTTTTAAACCTGGTATTTTTTTTCTCGGAACTTTTCTCATTTTTGGTTTTATTTTTTAGCCATTCCTTCTTTACCGAAATGGCCAACGTAGAAATTTCAGAAACGCTGGAGATTGCGGGTGCCTTTTTTTCCATTGTGATACTTGAAGTTTGGTTGATTCGATGGATATCTCTCGATGAAAAAATAGGGAAAAGTGTCAGGGTTGTATTGCTCAGCCACATTCCATCGCTGTTAACCTGGCTTTACCCTTTCGTTTTGGGCCTGAACCTGCCGGAGCCGCATAACTTCAATTTGCGAAAAATCCAGATTCTTTTAGGAGTTATTCTAGCGGCACATTTTTTTATTTTTGCCCGTTGTCTTTTATCTGTCTCCTATAAAAAAAAATTGAAGCATTCAAAAATTTTCGGTTTTGTGGCGGTTGTATTTTTTGTAGGGATTACCTGTTGGACCGGAGCCGTTTGTGGATTGAGCGGTGACGAGCCCCATTACCTTTTAATGGCCCATAGTTTGATTCATGACGGAGACTTGGACCTTGCCAACAATTATCAAAACAAGGACTACCAATCCTTCTATCATCGAGGAGATTTGGAGCCGCAGGCCTTAGAACATGTGGTGGATGGAAAAAGATACAGCCATCATCCTCTGGGGCCGGTGCTGCTGGTACTGCCCGGTTTCGCTTTGCTCGGACGGATAGGGGCGGCGCTCACCATGGCGTTTCTGGCAGCCCTGGCGCTTTATTTGACCCTGCGGGTGATGGAGGAAACGGGCGCGGAGGGTTGGGCCTTGCACGCGACTGGAATCATCGGACTTTTTTCCAGCCCACTCCTTTTATTCTCGGGACTTATCTATCCGGAAATTCCCACAGCCTGCTTGGTGGCACTGAGTCTATTGTTCTATATAAGGAAACGTTGGGGTTGGTTTGGGCTTTGTCAGGGATTCCTACTTTGGATGCATAACCGGAATGTTTTGCTGGTTTTGCCGTTTCTTGTATTCGCTGGATATGAAATTTTTAAAAATAAGAAAACAGCATGGAATGGGACGGGAAAAGCGGCCGTAGGGTTCGGAATACCGGTTCTTTTACTTTCGCTTTATTTTTATTCCATCTATGGCGTCTTTACGCCCTTGGGCGCTCATAATGAGCCCTTTACCTCGCTCTTTCGTTTATCCCATTTCGGCGCCGGATTCTTAGGACTCGTACTCGATCAAGAATGCGGGTTGTGGTTTCACTTTCCCGTTTTCGCTCTGATGATCTTGGGAGGGTTTGTCCTGTATCAATCCCGAAACCCGCTCAGATTTTTGGTACTTGGTGTTTTTTCTTTTTATTATCTTTTTATGTCCTTTTACGAGAACCTGGGTTTGACCCCGGCCACGCGCTATATGGTGGGGGTAACTCCTTTGTTATTGTTCATGCTTTATCCCGCCATTGAGAAGATCCAAAAACGTCCCCTTGGGATGAAACTGGGCGGCCTCTTGCTGGCCGTTGGCGTTTTCGTCAATTGGATTTTGGCCGCCATTCCCTGGATGAGGTATAACAAGATGGATGGCGAAAATTGGATGCTCAAAATCGCGGGTGGGTTTTTACACTTGCCCCTGACCTCCTTTTGGCCGTCCTTTAACCCGCCAGTCATCCAGCCGCAAAGTTATTTCATCGGAATCTTTTGGATGGGGTTGGTGTTTGGCTTGACCGCTTTATTTTTGAAAGAAAAGAAGACTAAAAATAGTTGAAAAGGAATATTTTTGAACATCCTTGTCCTGACCCCTCTCGTTCCTTATCCGCCCCATGACGGGGACAAGCTTCGGCTTTATCATTTCCTCAAGTTTTTGAAAAGCCGGGGACACAAGATCGATCTCTTCTGCCTGACCCGGGTAAAATCGGATTTCCAATTCGCCTCGGATTTGGGAAAACTCTGCCGAAGCGTTCGTCTGCAGCACCTGACGAACTTCGATTTATTCTTCAACCTCGTCGGCGGTGTTTTGCTGGGGCAGTCTCTCAACGTGTCCAGTCATTTTTCACCCGAACTACGGGACGCCTTGAAAGCCTATTGGGAAACGGAAAAGGGAAAATCCATTGACGTGGTTCTGGCCCACCGGCTCCGGATGGCTCCGGCGGCCTTTGAATATAATCCCGGAAAACCGGTAGTGTTGGAATTGACCGACAGTCTAACAGCCTATACGGAGCTTTTGCGGGAACAGCCGGGCGTCCGCTTTTCTCGGAAGACCGCCGCCTGGTGGGATTATTGGTTTCTCCGGCGAGAAGAAGCGGAGTGGAGCGAAAAGACTTCAAAGTCTGTGATTATTTCTGAACCTGATGCCCAGGTCCTTAAGGAACTGGATGTTCCGGCGGCGAAGATCGCTGTTATTCCCAATGGCGTAGAAATAGATTCGGCCGCTAAAGCCAAGAGGCCTGATATATATCCCACAAAATGCCCCGTGGTTTGCTTTGTTGGTAACATGGGTTATGCACCGAACGAAGAAGGAGCCCTTTGGTTTTTAAATGAGGTATGGCCTTTGGTCAAGAAGAAGGTTCCCGCGGCGGTTTTCGCGGCGGTGGGCGGCCAACCCAGGAAAGTTCTGAAAAAATTTCATAATGGTGACGATGTGCTGGTAACGGGTTGGGTCCCTGAAATCGAACCCTACGTCCGTCATGCGGATGTTTCCATTGCCCCTTTGCGGGTGGCGGCGGGCATGCAAAACAAGGTAGCCCTGTCGATGGCCTTAGGCGTGCCGGTCATCAGCACGTCCTCGGCGGCGGCTTGGATGCCGCCCCGGGGCCGGGAATGCCTGTGGATGGCTGAGACTGAGGAATTGTTTGCCGGTCAAATCATCAATGCCTTGTTGAAGCCGAAGAAGGCCAGACTTAAGGCGTTGAAGGGGAAGCGGTTTATTTTGAAAAACTACCGTTGGAATGAATCGGGCCGTAAGTTGGAAGATGTTTTGAAACTGGCTGTTAAAGCTGGAATGGTTTAGCGAAGAGCGGACGACGAACGACGAAGGACGGACTTACCATGTGCGGCATAGCGGGTTTCACCCAATTTAAGCCGGGCAATCCTTTGAAGATGAAGCATCTTGAGGACATGACCGAAACCATCAAGCACCGGGGCCCGGACGATAAGGGCTTTTACCAAAAGGGGCCGGTGGGACTGGGTATGACCCGCCTGGCTATCATTGACGTGGCCAACGGCGCCCAGCCCATCAGCAACGAACGGGGCACCATTTGGGTGGTATTTAACGGCGAAATTTACAATCAACTGGAACTTCGGGAACAATTAGAGGAAGCGGGCCACCGGTTCGCCACCAAGAGCGACACGGAAGTCCTGGTACATGCCTATGAAGAATACGGCGATAAATTCATTTCCAAATTGCGGGGGATGTTCGCCTTCGCGCTCTGGGACCAGACTTTCCAAAAACTACTGTTGGCCCGGGACCATGTGGGGGTGAAACCTCTTTACTACACCACCGCCGATGGGTCGCTCCTTTTTGGCTCTGAAATTAAGGCGCTCCTCGCCGTTCCCACCGTCGCGCGCCAAGTGGACAGCAAACAAATCCTGACCCTGATGACGCTTCAGTATGTTCCGACGCCCGATACCTTGTTCAAGGGCATTCGAAAAATCCCCGCAGGCCATTACCTGATCTGCCAGAGCGGAAAAATACTTATCCGCCCCTATTGGACCCTGCCGCAAGTCTCTAAAGAATCGAGCGGGATCAAAGTGACGGCGGATCAGGAAAAAAATCTAATTGAGGAATTGCGCACCCGCTTTTTTTCCAGCGTGAAGGAACAAATGATGTCGGACGTGCCCTTGGGGGCCTTTTTATCCGGCGGCCTGGATTCTTCCTTGGTGGTCGCCGCCATGACCCACCAGACGCAGAAATCCGTTAAGACCTACTCCGTAGGGTTCGAGAATGAGCGGGATTTTAACGAACTGAAGTACGCGCAAAAAGTTTCCAAATTCCTCAAGAGCCAGCACCGGGAAATTATGGTCAATGCCAACATGCTCAATGACCTCATTCCCCGGCTGGTGAAGTACCAGGACGATCCCGTAATTGATCCGGCTGTATTGCCCACCTTCGTTGTTTCGCTTTTCGCCCGGCAGGAAGTGAAGGTCGTGTTGACGGGCGAGGGCGCGGACGAGCTTTTCGGCGGCTACCGGCGCTACTCCTTCGACCAATTGTCGGGCGGGGTCAAACTCGTTCCCGGATGGCTGAAAGCCATGGTTCCCTTTGTCACCAACCGCATGAAGGATCCCTACAAACAAGCCTGGCATGCCTTGAACAAGGGCGACTTGGTGAAGCGCCACATGGCCTGGTCCCGGCTTTGCCTGGAAGAAACTCTGCAGGGGTTGGCGGGGGAAAAACTTCTATATGAGATGGAGCACTCCAAAGTCGAAGAATCGCTTGAGAGGATATTTGAAGGAGCCGAGCCTTATGGTTTCGACAATCTCAACCTGATGCTTTACATGGACTTAAAAACTTGGCTTCCGGATGACCTTCTCAGCAAGGTGGACCGCATGAGCATGGCCGCCTCCCTGGAGGCCAGGGTGCCTTACCTGGACCATCGGCTGGTAGAATTCGCCTTCTCCTTACCCTCGTCCATGAAGCTTCGGGGAAGTACGGGAAAATACATTCTTAAGAAGGCCGCTCAAAAGTACATTCCCCGGGAAATCATCAACCGCCAGAAGAAGGGGTTTGCCGTTCCGCTGGGCCCTTGGTTCCGGAAAGAGCTGAAGCCTCTTTTAATGGATACCCTCCATTCCGAAAAATTCCGCAAAAGGGGATACTTTAACCAAGCTAAGACCGAGGATCTCCTTCAAGAGCATATGTCGGGGAAAAAAGACCATCACCTCCTCTTATATGGCCTCTTGTTGGTAGAGCTTTGGCACAGGCGGTTCTTAGACAGCTCCGAAGACGCCTAAATTATCTCAATTTTTATCTTCAGCCAGCCCCGTTTGACCTTCTGCCGGCTTTCCTGTACAATGACCCTCCTTTTTGGCTAATTAGGGCCAAAAATAAGGGTTTTTAGGGGCTTTTGCCCCCATTTTATGGGTTTTGGAGTCGAAATGCTTACTGTTATGGACCTTCGGGCGGGAAATCTTTGTGAATTTGACGGTATCCTTTATCGCGTGACCAATTTTCAACATGTTAAGCCAGGCAAGGGCGGGGGATTCGTCCGATTGAAGCTTAAAAATGTGGAACAAGGCACGGTCACCGACAAAACCCTGGATAGCTGGGAAAAAGTTCCCGAACCTCCAGTAGAAGAAAAGGAAATGCAGTACCTATATAAACAAGGCGATAAGTTTGTTTTCATGGATACCGAAACCTATGAGCAATTGGAGCTGACCGATGAGGAAGTCGGCGAGGGCTACCAATGGCTCAAGGAAGAAATGGCTATCGAAGTGCTTTTCTACCAGGAAAGGCCCATCAGCGTGAAGCTTCCCATCACCGTCAATCTCAAAATCACCTCTTCTGAACCCGGCATCAAGGGCGACAGGGTGTCCGGTGCAAGCAAACCAGCGACTTTGGAGTCCGGCGCCACCATCCAAGTTCCCCTTTTCGTTAAAGAGGGTGATGTCATCAAGGTTGATACCAGAACCGGAGAATATTTAGAAAGAGTCTGATCCCCATTCGCAAGCTTTAAGCCTCAATCGTGAAAGGAGCCACTGATGTCGACGAATCCCGAGAAAGCCGAAGGCGCTAAGCCGGAGAAAAAGAAAAAAATTCCCGCGCCCAAGAAGGTTAAGATCAGCCCGAAGCTGGCATTGGTTCAAGACGTGATCCACTTGATGAACGAAGCGGATATCAGCGAGCTCAGCTTTGAGCAGTCGGGAATGAAGATCCACCTGCGGCGCGGACCCGGTATGCCTTTCCAAACGGCCATGGCGCCCGTGATGGCGCCGTCCGCTCCCGCGGCCTCGGCCGCCGCCTCCGCTGTTCCGGCGGCAGGCGCTCCGGCCGCTTCCGCCGTCCCGAACGACAATACCGTGACCGTGAAGTCGCCCATGGTGGGAACTTTTTACCGTTCGCCCTCACCCGATTCCAAACCTTTCATCGAGGAAGGTGACAAGGTGGCGGTCGGCCAAGTCTATTGCATTATCGAGGCTATGAAGCTCATGAACGAAGTGAAAGCCGAAGTGGCGGGCAAGGTTGTGAAGATCATCCCCCAGAACGGCCAGGCCGTCGAGTTTAACCAGCCCTTGATTGTGATTGATCCAAGCTAAATAACAGCAGGTGCCAGGTTTCAGGTGCTAGGTGTCAGCTGATCACTGACAACTGATTACCGCATTTAAAGGAAAACATGTTTAATAAAATTCTCATCGCCAACCGCGGGGAAATCGCCCTGCGCATTATCCGGGCCTGTAAAGAGCTGGGAGTGAAGACTGTCGCGGTTTACTCCGAGGCCGATGCCGATTCCCTCCACGTCCACTTGGCCGACGAAAGCGTTTGCATCGGCCGCGCTTCCAGCAAAGAAAGCTACCTCAATATCCCGGCCATTATCAGCGCCGCGGAAATTACCGACGCGGAAGCCATTCATCCGGGTTACGGTTTTCTCGGGGAAAACGCCCACTTCGCGGAAGTTTGCGCCAGCTGCCAGATTAAATTTATCGGGCCCAAGCCCGAAGTCATGCGGTTGATGGGCGACAAAGTCGCCGCCATCCGCACGGCCAAAAAAGCCGGGACTCCGACCACTCCGGGAAGCGACGGACCGGTGAAGGACGCAAAGCAGGCTTTAGAAGTCGCCAAGCGTATTAAGTATCCCGTCATCATCAAAGCTTCCGCCGGCGGCGGCGGACGCGGTATGCGAATCGCCCACACTGACATTTCACTGACCCAGGCTTTCCAAACCTGCCGGGCGGAGGCGGAGGCGGCCTTCGGGAATCCCGAGGTCTACATTGAAAAATATATTGAGGAACCCCGGCATATTGAAGTCCAAATTTTGGGGGACGAGTACGGACATATCGTTCACTTGGGTGAAAGGGACTGTACCATCCAGCGGAATCACCAAAAATTGATCGAGGAAGCCCCGTCGCAGGTTTTGTCATCCCGCCAGCGGAAAAAAATCGGGAAATACGCCTTGAAGCTGGCCAAGCAAGTGAAATACACCTCGGCGGGCACCATCGAATTTCTCATGGACAAGCATAGTGATTTCTATTTCATGGAAATGAACACAAGGGTGCAGGTGGAACATCCCGTCACCGAGTTGATCATGGGCGTCGACATTATCAAGGAACAGATCAAGATTGCCGCCGGAGAGCGTCTTTCCATTACCAAGGATATCTTGGAACCCCGGGGCCACGCTATCGAGTGCCGGATCAACGCGGAAAATCCTGAAGATAACTTTAGGCCCTCACCGGGAACCATCACAACTTACCACGTGCCGGGAGGGCCGGGAGTCCGGGTCGACACCCATCTTTACCAGGGTTATAAAGTGCCCCCTTATTACGACTCCATGCTGGCTAAGATCATTGTTCATTCGCCCACCCGCGACGAGGCCATCCGCCGGATGATCCGGGCTTTGGATGAGCTGGTGGTGGAAGGTGTTCATACGACTACCGGTTTTCTGAAAATGATTTTGGAGAACGAGTCTTTCCGCAGCGGCGATTACTCGACGCACTTCGTGGAAAAGTTCATGAAAAACAAAAAGGATAGGGGCGAGGAAGCCTCGAAGAAATAAAAAGAATCAAATTTTGAAATGACTTTAGTGGACGAGCCTGATTTCAAGTTCTGAACAGCCGGGAGAAAAAATTGAAGATTACTGTTTATTTTAATCCAAAAGACGTCAAGCCGACGGTTATCCAAAACGCCACAGTGGTTTTGGTGGATATCCTCAGGGCGACCACAGCGATTACGATGTACCTTTATCACGGAGCGGCGGGGGTCGTTTTGTGCCCCGATCCCGGCACGGCGAAGAAAGCCTTTGAAAAATTAAAGAGGGGCGAAGGAATGTTGGCGGGGGAGAGGGACTGGGAAAAAATCCCAGGATTCCCTTTGGGCGGTTCTCCCTTGGATTCCAGCCGGGAGAAGGTAAAGGACCGGATTATTTGCTTCAGCAGTCCCTCGCCCTTGAAGCTCTTGAAAGACGCCAAGTATTTGATGATGGGTTCCTTTATCAATCTCAACGATGTTTACGATTCCTGCCTCCGGGGAAAAAGGGATGTGGTGGTGGTTTGCGCCGGCGGGCCGGAAGATTCGGCTTTCGCGGGAATGCTGGTGGATTTTTTACAAAGTACTTTGGGTTCCACCCCTATTGTCCTAGCTGAAAGCGCCAAGGACGCCATCGCCCTTTACAAACCCTGGCAGGGAAAACTGATTGATCTCTTGAAGGAATCCCCTGAAGGAAAGTCCCTCATTCAAAAGGGCTTTGAGAAAGACTTGGACTTCTCTGTGAAGGTGAACAAGGTTTCGTCCGTTCCCTTTTGGAAGGACACCATGTTTGAGAAGGAAGACACCCCGAAGCCCCGCAAGCTGGATGACCAGGGCAAGTCGAAATCCTCGGCGCCCCAAAAGGGCAAGTCCATCAAGGTGACCGTGCCGCTTTTCCCGAAGAATCCCGAACACCCGGTGCCGGGAATGGAGAAGTCGGGTAAAAAGGGAGCCCACGGCCACGACGACAAAAAGCATGATGGAAAGAAGCCCCTGGATAAAAAGGGCGAAAAGTCTCCCGCGGCGGCTCTTCCTAAAAAGGGTGAAGTGAAAGTTCCAGGAGAAAAGAAGTCCAAAAAATCCGGGCCACCAAAACCTATGTTCAGCAAAAAAACGATCGCGACCGCCGTGGTCAAGATGATCAAGAAGCCAAGGTAGCCTCCAGACAGGTCGTCCTTCATGAGGTCTCGACAAGAAAATCTTGCCGTATGGCGGGCCTTAGACGCCAATTGCAACCGGGCCCGGGAAGGGTTCCGGGTCGCGGAAGACGCTGCCCGATTTGTCCTGAACCAGCCCCGGCTGCTGGCCCGGTTAAAAAAACTCCGCCATGAAGTGACTTCTGCCGAAAAATCACTCTTTAAATCCCATCAGCTTCGCGCCCTCGCCAGGGACGTGGAAAAGGACCTGGGACGGGGAAATAAGGAAAAAAACGAAAAGCACCGCGCGACCCCGGTTGATCTTTTGAGGGCCAATTTGAAAAGGGCGCAGGAAGCCTTGCGGTCCCTGGAAGAGTTCTCGAAGCTGATCCAGCATCCTGCTTCCACCCGCTTTAAACGCCTCCGCTACGAGTGCTACAAAATCGAGGAAGAGTGGCTGTAGGCTTGCGGGAGAGCGTTGCAATCCCTTTCCCCAATCGGTATGCTTGTCCTGTCGTCTTCGCTTTTACCTCACACCATCCCAAACAAGGGGCGCCCCATGTCTAAAAATGATGGAAATGGAAAACAGCCTGCCGCCGAGGGTCTCAGCCGGAAACCTTTTCCCGGATCCAGCAAGCGCTATGTCCCAGGTAAACTGCACCAGCTTCAAGTGCCGATGCGGGAGATCAAATTAAGCCCCACTAAAACCGCTGAAGGAATTGAAGAAAACGCTCCTCTTTGTGTTTATGAC
The DNA here is from genome assembly GCA_964531065.1 of uncultured bacterium. Lineage (GTDB taxonomy): Bacteria > Oederibacteriota > Muellerivitia > Muellerivitales > Muellerivitaceae > PALSA-1180. Next base: position 5,647 of record CAZHFP010000011.1, on the reverse strand, counting down.
TGCAGCGGGCCTTATACTGATCCGGCGGTCGACATCGATTTGAAAAAGGGCCTCCACCCTCTTCGTCTGGATTGGACGCTCAAGACCGGCGATGTGGAAGAAGTAGAGCCCTCTTATAAGCACCAGGAAACCCCAGGCGTTGAATCTTTTCCCGCCGCCTCCCGCCGCAAACCCTTAAGGGCGAAAAAGGGCGGCAATGTCAGCCAGATGTATTACGCTAAAAAAGGAATCATTACCCCGGAGATGGAATATATCGCCATCCGCGAAAACCAATTGACGGAGGAGCGGGTCGAGAAGGGCCGATTCCACAAGGGCCAGGGTTTGGGCGCGATCATGCCCAAAGTCATTACGCCTGAGTTCGTGCGGGACGAGGTGGCTAAAGGCCGGGCGATTATTCCCTCCAATATCAACCATCCTGAAATTGAGCCCATGATTATCGGACGTAATTTTTTGGTGAAGATTAACTCCAACATCGGCAATTCGGCCGTGGCTTCTTCTATCGAAGAAGAAGTAGAAAAGATGATTTGGTCCATCCGCTGGGGCGGGGACACGGTCATGGATTTGTCCACGGGCAAGAATATCCACGAGACCCGGGAATGGATTCTGCGCAACTCGCCCGTACCAATCGGCACGGTTCCTATTTATCAAGCCCTGGAAAAGGTCGGGGGCATCGCTGAGGACCTGACCTGGGAGCTTTACCGGGATACCTTGATTGAGCAGGCGGAGCAGGGTGTGGATTATTTCACCATCCACGCGGGGGTGCTTTTGCGCTATGTGCCTTTGACGGCTTTCCGCCGCACCGGCATTGTTTCCCGCGGTGGGTCCATCCACGCCAAATGGTGCCTGGCTCACCATAAAGAAAACTTTACCTTCACCCATTTCGAAGAGATTTGTGAAATCATGAAGGCTTATAACGTTTCCTTCAGCTTGGGAGATGGATTGCGACCTGGTTCCATTGAGGACGCGAATGATGAGGCGCAGTTTTCCGAATTAAAAACATTAGGCGAGTTGACGAAGACGGCTTGGAAGCATGATGTGCAGGTGATGATCGAGGGCCCGGGCCATGTGCCGATGCATATGATTAAAGAGAACATGGACAAACAGTTGGCCGAATGCCACGAAGCGCCTTTTTATACCTTGGGTCCTTTGACCACGGATATCGCGCCCGGCTACGACCATATCACCAGCGCCATCGGAGCCGCCATGATCGGCTGGTTCGGGACGGCGATGTTGTGCTATGTGACGCCCAAAGAACATTTAGGACTGCCGAACCGCGACGACGTTCGCGCGGGAGTCATCGCCTACAAGATCGCCGCCCACGCCGCGGATTTGGCTAAAGGAAATCAAACCGCCCAGCGTTGGGACAACGCCTTGTCGAAAGCACGCTTTGAGTTCCGTTGGGAAGATCAATTTAATTTGGCGCTGGATCCTGAGATGGCCAAATCCTACCACGATGAAACGCTTCCGGCGGACGGAGCGAAGGTGGCGCATTTCTGTTCGATGTGCGGGCCCAAGTTCTGCAGCATGAAAATTACCCAGGACGTCCGGGACTACGCCAAGGAGCAGGGCTTCACCGAGGAAAAGGTTTTGGAAGAGGGCATGAAAAAAATGTCTGAAACCTTTGTCGAAACCGGCTCGGAAATTTATCAGAAGGTTTGACAATAGAAGTTTAAAAAATTGACAATAAAAAAGGGCTCCGCCCGCGTGGGTGGAGCCCTTTTTGTTTTCGGCTTTAAAGCTGGAAGGCTTAGTTGACCAGCTTGTTCACATCAGGACGCTTCGGCGGGTCGTTCGCCGGGCGGGTGGCAACCGGGGCGTTGTTCTTGAACGCCGGGGCCAATTCCGCGTTGATTTTGGCGAAAGCCGGATCTTTGCTCGCGTCTTCCACGATCGCGCCGATCGGGCAGGCGGAAAAACAGCTGGTGCACTCGGTGCACTCTTCAGGATCAATGATCATGAAGGGTTTACCATTATAAGGACCAGGGTGAATGCAATTCACCGGGCACACATCCACGCATTGCGCGTAAACTTCGTCCACGCACTTTTCAGTAATGACATACGGCATAACGAGCCTCCTTCGAATTTCACTCTCTGGTAGGAGAGGGGTTTAAGCCTTATCGCCGAAAACGACGCTAGTTTAGAAGAGTTTGGCTTTCTTTCGCAAGTGCATTTTTAGGTTTTTTATAGGCAAATCCACCCTTTACGCCTTTGGGTGATGATGGTAGTTTGAAAGCGCTGGCGGGTTCGAACTTTCTCGATAAGAGTCAACCCTCCCGCCCTTAACTTGAAAGCTTGCCAACCGAGTCCTAGATTTTTCATAACAAAACATGGACGGTGAGCGCGTATGAAGGAAAAAATGGCTTCGAAAAAAGATTATTACGATTTATTAGGCGTGGCCAAAGGCGCCTCCACGGATGACCTGAAAAAGGCCTATCGCACCATGGCCAAAAAGCACCATCCGGACGCCAATCCGAACAATAAAGACGCTGAAGAAAAATTCAAAGAAATCAACGAGGCCTATGAGGTTCTCTCAGATCCTCAAAAGAAAGCCGCTTACGACCAGTTCGGACACGCCGGCGTGGGAGCGGGGGGGCCGGGAGGTTTCGGCGGCGGAGCCGGCGGCTTTAGGCCCGGGTCGCCGGGCAACGCTGCGGACTTTGAGGATATTTTTGGCGATGTCTTCAGTAATTTTTTCGGCGGGGCGCCCGCCGGCCGGGGAGGCAGGCCTAGGTCGCAAGCTCAGGAAGGTGATGACCTCCGGTTTGATTTGAACCTTACCTTTGAAGAAGCGGCGTTCGGGATATCCAAAGAAATTAAGGTCCGAAAACTTTCAACCTGCGAGACCTGCCATGGTTCGGGCGCGAAGGCGGGATCGGGCCGGGTTGTTTGTACCGTTTGCAAAGGTTCGGGACAGGTTCGGCAGTCCCAGGGCTTCTTCACCATCGCCCGCACCTGCGCCCGCTGCGGCGGCCAGGGCGAGATGCCGGGAAGCCCCTGTCCCACCTGCCACGGCCAGGGCCGATTGGAAAAAGAAAGGGTCATTTCCGTCAAGGTTCCGCCCGGAGTGGACGAGGGTTCCCGTCTTCGGGTGCGGGGTGAGGGGGAAGCGGGATTGAACGGCGGACCCGCCGGCGATCTTTATGTCTTCTTGCATGTGGAAGCCCATGACTTTTTTGAGAGGGACGGAAACAATCTTCATTGTGAAATTCCCATTTCCTTCGTTCAGGCCGCGCTGGGCACGGAAATCGAAGTCCCGACCCTGGAGAGTCCCGTGAAAATGAAAGTGCCCTCAGGAACCCAGTCAGGAAAAATTTTCCGTTTGAGGGAAAAGGGGATGAAGGACCCGCAGAGTTCGGGAGTGGGGGACCTACTGGTGACGGTGACCGTTGAAACGCCCACGGACTTAAATTCCAAACAGAAAAAAATGCTGGAGGATTTCCAGGCCATTTCCGCCGAAAACAATACGCCCGAGATTTCAAAGTTCATGAACAAAATGAAAAATCTTTTTGCCCGAAAAAAATGAGTTTTATTCCCCGCCTTTTCCTGAACGCCGTCCCGAAGGATCGAAATGAAATTATTTTGGACGAATCCGCTTCCCGGTATTTACTGAAAGTCCTCCGGCTGGAGGAGGGGGGGCTTTTTTTAGGATTCGATGCTCAATCGGTCCAATATGAATTGTCGTTGAAAAAGGCCGATCCCCAGGGAGCGCTGGCTTCGATCCTGTCCCGAAGCGAACCCCAAGCCGGCGGGAATCAAAGTTACATCGCGCTGGGGCAAAGCCTGCCAAAAGCCTCCAAAATGGATTTGATCCTCCGGCAGGGAACGGAACTGGGTATCCATCGTTTTATTCCATTGGTGACCGAACGAAGCGTCTCACGGCCTGAGCCTTCCCAACACGAGCATAAAAACGAAAGATGGCAGAAAATATTAGTAGAGGCCTGCCGCCAATGCGGACGTAATGATTTGCCGGCGATGGATTCGGTCACCTCTTGGGAAAATGGTTTAAAGTTATTTGGGGAGTTTGATCAGGTGCTGCTGCCCTATGAAAAAGAGGCTCCGACTTTGAAAACGGTGTTAGAATCAAAACATTCCTTCAAAAAGATTTTGATTTTAGTGGGCCCGGAGGGCGGTTGGTCTCAAGCGGAAGTGCGCCAAGCGGAGGAAAAGGGAGCGAACCCCGTCCACCTGCCCACGCCCATTCTTCGGACTGAAACGGCGGGGTTGGCTGTGGTTTCGATGGTCCAATTTTTTCTGAGTCAAACGCCGGGGAACGGGGAATAGAACCGATGGCTTCATTTTTAACCAAGCCGGCCCAATTGGTATTCATCCTGGGCCATCCCCTGGGACATTCCCTTTCGCCCGCCATGCAAAACGCCGCTTTTCAATATTCTCACTTGCCCTGGCTCTACCTCCCCTTGGATATCACCGAAGACCGGTTAAAAAACATCATAGCCTCGCTGAAAATTCTTCCTGCCATGGGCGCCAATGTGACAGTTCCCTACAAGTCGGCGGTAATTCCTTATTTGGATGGGGTGGACCCGGAAGCCAAATGGCTGGGGTCGGTCAACACGATTTATCGGAGAGGTAAAAAACTTCGCGGCGCCTCAACCGATGGCGAGGGATTTTTAAGGTCGCTGGGGCCATTGAGAAAAAAACTGGGGGGCTCCCGGGGATTGCTTTTAGGAGCTGGCGGAGCGGCTAGGGCGGTGGCGGGGGCTTTGGCGCATTCGGGAGTGAAGGAAATAGGAATCGTCAACCGATCCTCGGGCCGGGCGGAAGGGTTGATACGGTCCTTACGAAAACGCTACTCGCGGTTGGACGCGGATTGCTTGTCGTTCAAAGAAGCGGGAAAGTACCTCTCGGGCTGTGATTGGGTGATTCAAGCCACCTCGGTGGGATTGAAAAAAGGAGATCCATCTCCCCTGTCCCTGGAAAAGGCCGGACCCTCTACTTGGGTCATCGATTTAATTTACCATCGGGAGACCGATTTTCTAAAAGCGGCTAAGGTGAGGCGTTTACCCCGGCTGAATGGGGTGGAGATGCTTTTGCATCAAGGAGCCCTGTCTTTCGAGAAATGGACGGGCCGGAAGGCTCCCCTTGGTGTTATGCGAAGGGCATTGCTGCGCCGTTTGGGTTCCTCCTGAAGATTTACTTCCGCTAGGAACAATCGTTGACTTCAATTTTCAACGATTCTATACTCATTTGTGAAGATTTCATGTTGTGCCAATCACTCTCACCCTTCTGAGGTGTTCAATGCCTGAATCCATGAAAAAGCGCTTGGGCGAAATGCTTGTGGATGAAGGCATTATTTCCGAAGAACAGCTCCAAGAGGCCATGCATGAGCAAAAGATCAAGGGGGGCCGCCTTGAGAAGATTCTCATCAGCCAAGGGTATGTCACTCAAGACGTCATTATGGCTTTTGTGGGAACCCAATTAGGGATACCGCATGTGAGTTTGCTGGAAATCGGTGAAATTCCCAATGATGTTGTATTCTCAGTTCCCGAATCCATCGCAATTAACCATTGCCTCATTCCCATCGTCAAGAAAGATAAGCGTTTAACCGTTGCTATGGCAGATCCGCTTAATGTTTTTGCCATTGATGACATCAAAATGATGACGGGTTTCGAAGTGGATCCCGCTATCGCCA
>CAZHFP010000010.1:0-33358 GCA_964531065.1 uncultured bacterium | reverse complement strand
TCTTGTGGGGGTTTTCGATCATCCCCATCCTCACGGCCAGCTTCCAGTTTTGTCCGCTTTGGGTGCCATTTCAAATCAACACCTACAAAAAATAAACCGGGCTCATGCCCAATTTAAAAGGAGTCTTTATGGGAATTTTATTGTCGCTGATGAAAAATTTGATGGGGATGGGGGGTGTCGAGGGAGCGGTCCACTTGCAGCCGGTGGAAGCCCAAGAACGTTTAAAGGGGTTAAGGCCGCCCCAACTGGTGGATGTGCGAACATCCGGGGAATACAGCCGTGGCAATATTGAAAATTCAAAAAATATTCCACTTCAGGAGTTAGAAAGCCGGTTGGGGGAATTGGATAAAACCCGACCCATTCTGCTTTATTGCATGAGCGGCCACCGGAGCAGTCTAGCGCTTTCTATCTTAAAGGCCCGGGGTTTTACCGATATCGGCGATATCGTCGGGGGGGTACTGGCTTGGAGAGACGACCGGTTACCCATTCAATCTTAGAAGCGGACCGTGCCCAGTCGCCAAGTCCTGTCTAAACCGTAATAATCACTTTTCCACGGGGGTGGACTCAAACAAGGCTCGCATAAGGACGGGAAAAGACATCCCTGTTCGTTTCCCTGCCAAAAACTTCCGTTAAAGCCGTAAAATGTTTTTGTTCAAAGGACCATGTTCACGAAAGGGACCCATCGTAGACACGTCAAATTAAGAAAACCGAGACTTACCTTTGTCTTCTTCGGAGCGCTCGGTCGATATCGCGGTTGGCTTCTTTTTCTTTCAGCTTGTCCCGCTTGTCCTTGACGTTTTTACCCTTGGCGAGAGCCAATTGGATTTTCACCTTCCCGCCCTTGAAATAAAGCTTCACTGGAACCAACGATAAGCCCTTTTCGTGGACCCTGGAGCCCAGCTTTAAAATTTCCTTGTGATTTAAAAGTAGTTTTCGCTTGCGGGTTGGGTCCGGATTGTAACGGTTGCCCTGCTCATAAGGTGAAATATGCATCCCGTAAAGGAACACTTCGTCATCTTCCACCCGGGCAAAACTGTCCTGTAGGTTGGCCTTTCCGTTTCGGATAGACTTGACCTCGCATCCCACCAGGGCGATCCCGGCTTCCGTGCTCTCCAAGATGAAATAATCGTGAAAAGCCTTCCGGTTTTGCTGGGAAGGGGCGCGCTCAGGCATAATCCCTCGTCAAAAGCAGGCGCTGGAAGATCATGTCCACGGACAAGACCTGCACCTTGAGGATATCTCCCATTTGGATCTTGGAACCGCGCTTGCCCCGTAAAATCAGGGAAGGCGCGTCCAATTGATAAACATCATCCGTTAGGTTTTCCAGAGGTAAAAAACCCTCCACGCCGTAAGGATTCAGCTCCACGTAAGCGCCGTAGGGCGTCAGGTGGCGGACGGGGCCGGAGAATTTCTGGTTCACTTTGTTTTCCATGAAGCGCAACTGGAGGATTTTCTGGCTTTCGCGCTCGGCTTTTTCCGCCGTCCGTTCTTTTTCACTGCTGTGGAGGGCGATTTTTTCCAGGGACTGGGCGTGACCGACCGCCCTGTCTTTTTGCAAAGCTTTCTTCATGGCGCGGTGAACCATTAAGTCCGGAAAGCGCCGGATGGGGGAAGTAAAGTGACAATAAGATTTTAAGGCCAATCCAAAATGGCCGGCGTTCCGGGTGGAGTAAACGGCCAGTTTCAGCGAACGCAAAGCTAAATTATTCACAACCGCCTCGTAGGGTCCGCCCTTCACTGATTTTAAAAGGGCCTGCATGCCCGGAGGCGTGGTCAGGTCCATTCCTTTGAAGGGAATACGGTAGGCGGTAAGAAAAGTGATCAGTTCTTCCACGTCGCTGTTATCCGGCGGCTCGTGAATGCGGTAAACGGCGGGGATCTTGGATTGCTCCAAATAAGTGGCGACGGCTTCGTTGGCCGCTACCATGAAGTCCTCGATTAAACGATGGGTTTCCAGCCGTTCTTTTTTCTTCACGTCCACCACTTTGCCGTCTTTAATCACGGCGCGGACTTCCGGAAAGTCGAAATCCAGGGAGCCGTTGGCGTCCCGCTGTTTGCGGATGTAGCCGGAAAGCTTCACCATTACCGGCAGAACGTCTTTAAAGGGGGCGTACTTCGCTTTTATTTCGGGAGAGGCGGTTCCATCGAGGTACTGTTGGACTTCCTCGTAGATACCACGGATACGGCTTTGGATGACCGATACGGCGAAACCGGACTTGATGAATTGACCCTTGGGGCTGTAGGTCAAAAAAGCGCTCAAGGTCAGGCGCGGAACGCCTTCCCGCAGTGAGCACAATCCGTCGGAGAGGGAATAGGGAAGCATGGGCAAAACCCGGTCCGCCAGATAAAGGCTGGTCGCGCGGTCCTGGGCTTCTTCGTTTAAGGGTGTGCCTTCCCGTACATAATGGGATACATCGGCGATATGGACTCCCAATTGGTAATTCCCGATGGAATTGATCTCAAGGGAAATGGCGTCGTCAAAATCCTTGGCGTCGGCGCCGTCAATGGTCATCACCAGCATGTCCCGCAGGTCCAACCGTCCCTGCCAGTCGGTTTCGCTGGGGTTATCCGGCAGTCCTGCCACTTGGGCTTCCACCGGCTTGGGGAAGAAGTCGGGCCATTGGTATTTTCGAATGACGGAGGTCACATCGACCCCCGGGTCATCGGGGAAACCGAGAACTTCCACCAACTGGCCTTCCATCAAACCGTCTCCGGGCCATTTAGTTATTTTGGCGACGGCCTTTTGACCTTCTTGGCCCTTGAGGCCTCCGCGGCTTAAAAGAATGGGCTGGGTCACCCGGAAATCATCAGGTTTTAGATAAAAATCGCCGTGCTCTTTTAGGAGCGTTCCCACCAGTTCTTCATGGGCCCGTTTGACGATGGAAACGACTGTCGCTGAAAATTTTCCCTCTTTGAACGAATCCTTGCCCACCCGGGCTAGGACCGTATCCCCGTTCAAGATGCCCCGCATCTCCCGGGGAGGCACGAAGGCGTCGGGCGACCCGTCTTCCGGCACGAAAAACCCGAAACCCTTTTCGTTGGCCTGTACCTTTCCGACCAATTCCCGCGCGGCGGGATCATGATGGGCGCCGCCCTTCCTTGACCTGGAAGAATGGCTTTTGGAGGAGGATTGGCCTCCCTGGAATTCCTTTTTTGTTTTTTTATCTTTTTGGTTTCGCTGCTGGCGGTGCTTTCTAGACAATTTTTTTCCTTTGAATGATTTTAAACGGGAACATTCTTCCAAAAACGCGGGAGAATTCTTATTTCGAGAGAGTGAATGCTCGGCGATAAGCGGGAGTGGACCATCCCTAGGCTCCAATACTGCGCAAGGTCCCGTTGCTTGACAGTGATAGGAGGCTACTTTATACTACGCCCTCCCTTGACACAAGCCCTTGGCTGTCAAGTTCTTTTCAGCGCGGAAGTGGCGAAACTGGCAGACGCACTAGCTTCAGGTGCTAGCGGGGGCAACCTCATGGGGGTTCAACTCCCCCCTTCCGCACCATCACTGTCTTAGGCCCCAAGAAATGAAAGCCTCCCCAAAATTTATGGATGAAAACGGCGTTGTCCGCCGGAAATTGAAAAATGGAGCGACCCTTCTGATTAAGGAAGACCGCGCGACTCCGGTTGTTTCCCTCAATATCTGGATTGAAGCCGGTTCCATCGACGAGCGCCCCGACGAAAGGGGCATGGCCCATCTCATTGAACATATGATTTTCAAGGGAACTTCCAAGAGGGGCGTGGGTGAAATTTCCCGTGAAGTGGAGGCGGCCGGAGGCTACCTCAACGCCTTTACTAGTTTTGAGCACACTTGTTTTTATGTCGTCCTGCCCAGCCGCCAAATTGAAAAGGCCCTGGAGGTGGAGTTTGATGCTTACTTCAACTCAACCTTTGACGCGGGGGAATTGAAGAAGGAAAAAGAAGTTGTTTTCGAGGAAATGCGCATGCGCCAGGATGATCCCTGGAGCTGGTCCTGGGAGCTTTTGTTCCGGATTCTTTACTATAAAAATCCCTACCATTGGCCGGTCATCGGCGACATGGACATCCTCAAAAAAGTTCCCCGCGATACCCTCATGAAGTACTACCAAAAGCATTATGTCCCTTCCAACACGGTCATTTCCATCGTGGGGGATGTTTCCGGCGGAAAAATTATTCCCTGGATCGAAAAACATTTTGAGCCGGTCCGCCGCCCCAATCCTCCCGTCAGGCGGTTTTCCAGTGATTCCGAACCTCAAAAGCTCCAAGTGCTTGTGGAGCCGGGGGAGCTCAAGCAGCTTTACCTTTCCGTGGGATTTCCCACCGTGGCCTTGACCCACGCGGATGCCGCTGCCCTGGAAATCTTAGAAGCGGTTTTAGGAGACGGTTCGGCGAGCCGGTTGAACTTGTCGATCCGCGAAAAAAGCCGGTCCGCGGATGAAATTGGAAGCGACCATTTCACCGGTAAGTTTGGAGGCGCCTTTGTGTTTCAGGGCCTGACTGACTCCCGCAGGGCGGAAAAATGCCTGATGGACATGATGGCCGAGGTTCAAAAAATTATCAGCCAAGGCGTTCCTGATAATGAATTGCTTAAGATTAAGAATAAGGTAAAGGCCTCAAAAGTTTTTGAGAAACAAAACATGGACGGCCAAGCCAAGACCTTGGGGTTTTGGGAATTGGCCGGAGGCTACCGCCTGGAGGACAAATTCTTAAAGGATTTGGACTCGGTAACCGGCCCCGAACTTCAAAGAGTCGCGGAAAAGTACCTCTGTCCCAAGCGGGCGGCTCTTGTTTTATACCACCCAAAATCCCAAAAAATAAATTCAAGGCCTTCCTATTGGCAGTCCGTTCTTCAAAAGGGAATGGACAGGGTGAAATCCGCTGTCCCTCCCGCCCCGGCCGCCAAGGGCCTTCAAAAATTCATCTTGCGGAATGGCTCGACCCTATTGGTGAAAGAACGGAAAGGCCTGCCCCTGGCTTCCCTGGGAGTTTTCATCGACGGTGGTTTTTCGGAAGAACGGGCCCATCCCGGAATCACGGCCCTGATGACCAAGTGTCTTTTAAAAGGAACCATGAAAAAAGACCATGCCCAATTTTCGAGGGAAGTGGAAGACCTCGCCAGCCATTTGGATCCACTGATGGAAAAAGACCACTGGGGCGTGACGCTGGATAGCTTAAAAATTAATTTCGAGAAATCTCTCGATCTCATGACGGAAATGCTTTGGGAACCGCTATTTTCCGAAGCCGAGGTGGCAAAGGAAAAAAAGCTTCAGATCGCGGCGATTGAAAGATTAAAAGATGACCCGAGCGAGTATGCCCTTCTTCAATCCGATGTCTTGACCTTCGCGCATACACCCTATGGTCATTTACCCATGGGCACGGCGGCTAGTTTGTCAAAAATTTCAGCCTCGGATGTTAGGAAGTGGCACCATTCTCATCTTTCTCCGCGAAAAATGCTGTGGGTTGCCGTGGGAGATTTTGAAGGGGAAAGTTTGAAGCGGCTTCTAAATGATAAGCTCTCCCTGGGATCTTCGCCCGACAAGATAAAGCGGAAAAAAATCCAAGCGGTTAAGCTTCGCCCAACCTCCTTCGAGGAAAAACTAGAAAGCCGTCAAGCCCATCTGGTATTGGGCTACCGGGCGCCCTCCTTTGGCTCGGACGAATACTTCGTTTTCCGGGTACTCAACACGATTTTAAACGGAATGGGCGGCAGGCTTTTCGTGGAGCTCCGCGAAAAAAGAAGCCTGGCTTACAGCGTTTACGCGGCCCACGATGCGGGACTTTTGTCCGGCGCCTATCAAATTTATATCGGATGCGCGCCGGCTAAAGTGGTCGAAGCCAAAAGGGAATTGCTGAAGGTCTTGGCCCATTTCGCGAAAAACGGTGTGACCTCGGAAGAGTTGGAAAGGGCCAAAACCTATATGATCGGGCTTTACCAGGTTGGGCTCCAATCGAACCGGTCGCAAGTACACTCATATGCCAGGTACACCTTGTCCGGCCACGGCTCCGGTACGGTCGAAAAATTCCCCTCCATTATTCAAAGTGTCACAGCGGCTGAGGTTCAAAAAGCCGTTCAGAAATATTTAATGACGGATGATAAAACGTGGGTTGTATTGACGTCAAAAAAAATGAGAAATGTTTCACCACCAAGGTCACCAAGTGCATCAAGAATAGAGAAGGAAAGATAGACAATTAAATGAATTTTAATTTTTCGGACTTTCTTGGTGAACTTGGTGACCTTCGTGGTCAATTTGGCTTTATTTTTGGATTTTAAAAATTAGGGAGTTGATCATGTTCGTCGTCTCAAATTTATTGAACGCGGTCGCTGAAATATTAAACATGGTGATTGGAGCGCTGGAATTGGTGGTCGTCCTGCGGGTTATATTGTCGTGGGCGAATGCCGATCCCTATAACGGGTTTGTCCGGGCCATTCACGCCATCTCGGAGCCGCTCTTGGCTCCCTTCCGGAAATTATTACCGCCCTGGAGGCTCAATGGGTTGGACCTTTCCCCAGTTTTCGTCCTTTTAACCTTGGTTTTCGCCAGGGTATTCCTTGTCGCGACCCTTCAAGGCTTTGCCGCCCGGCTTTAAATTAGCTCTTTTTATCAATCCTCGGATGAATTATATTGTACCTTCACCCTGAATGAAGGGGTTGTTGAGCCAAATAGCCGCAGGAGATGACGTTGTTTTTTACGCGATTCCAACACCTACCCATTCTTTTTGCCTCAGTCTTTTTCCTCGTTTCCAGTCCCTTACTGGCTTTCAACGCCGGTTTGGAACAGGATACCTATGGTTTAGGCATGGGAAGCGCCGTAGCCGCTATCGCCGGCGGAACCCACGCGATTCAATGGAACCCAGCCGGAATCGCCCGAGCGACCGTTCCCATGGCGCAATTGGGCCTGGGATTTGATCCGAAAACCAATGACCTTCAATTCAACACCAGTGTTTTATATCCCTTTCCTGACGGAACCGTTTTCGCCCTATCCCAATTTTCGGATTTTCCCTCCACGCCTGGTTCCACCACGACCTATATGGGTTCGGTGGCCATGCCCCTCAGCGCCTCAAGGGATTTTTTATTTGGAGTCAATTTAAAGTACTTGGCTCTCTCTTCCCGATTGGGTTCGGGCCTGGAAAGCGGAAGGGGATTGGGAATTGATTTCGGCCTCTCCTACGATTTGAGGCGGCCCCAGGGAACCATCGCGTCCTTCGCTTTGGCGGTCAAAGACGCCGGCTCCCAAATCCGATTTGACAATACGGATGAACAGCCGGTGACCCGGACCTTCGTGTTAGCCGCGGCCTATCAAAATATCCCCGATACGCGCGTGGAAATGGATTACGACATCATCGACCAAACGCTGCAAAATTCCTCGCTGCACAACCGCCTGCGTCTGGGAGCGGAGCGGTTTTTTGGCGAAAGATTTTATTCGGTCCGCGCCGGGTTTGACGACCTGTTTAACAACGACGGTTATTTTTCCATGGGCGCCGGCTACCACCCGGCCCAACCTTTCGAGATTAGCTATGCCTTTAGGGCTTCGACCAGCCGTTCTGAAGTTTCCCACTTTTTATCCTTTGTTTACCGCTTCGACAACGTGGGAAAGGCCGAGCCCGCGCCGGAGAAGGTCAGTGAGTCGTCTTCTTCGGAAATCACCATCGGATCCGGGTCGGAGCTGACGGAAGAGCCTTCCTCGGCGGGAAAGCCCATCTCCACCGTTCCCTTGCGGAAAATGGACATCCAGGTGGATCCGGCTATTTTCTCGCCCTCAGGACGGCAGAAGACGGCGACCTTCACCTTTCCCGAGGGAAAAACCACGGATATCTCCCGATGGATTTTGGAAATTCAGTCTTCGGGACAAAAGACGGTGCGCCGGATCGGCGGAACCGGCCCGCTTCTACCCATGCTGGCTTGGGATGGAATGAATGAGGAGGGGAAACAGGTTCCGGACGGAAAATACAACGTGGTCCTGAAGACCTTCGGCCGAAAAAATGATTTGCTATCGAACGACAGGGAAACCGTTGAAGTCCTTTCTTCCCGTTCTCATTTTGACCTTCAGGCAGATCGGGCGTATTTTTCCACGAAGCCGGCGAAGAAAGGAAAAGTTGAGGTTAATTTTACCGTCAATTCCGGTGGCTCTCCGGATGTTCAAATCTGGAATTTTCAGGTGAGCGATACTTCCACGAGCAAGATCGTTTATGAAGCCAAAGGAAAGCTTAAGCTTCCCAAAACAATAAAATGGAATGGAAGAAACACGGGTAAAACCTTTGTGGCGGACGGGACCTATACCTGCCTATTGACCGCCCAAGATTTAGCCGGCAACGCCCTGAAAACCGAACCGGTCCAAGTGACCGCCGACAGCGCTCCTCCGGATTTGACAGTAAAGGGCGAGGATAATCTTGTCGACTTTGACGTGAAGAAAAACTTCCGGTTTGCGCTTCAGGCGGCCGATCGAAGCGGGATTGAAAACTGGAAGCTGGAGGTGTCGAACGAAAATGATGAAGTCATTAAACATTTTGCGGGAACGGGATTGCCGCCTAAGGAATTAACCTGGGATGGTTTATTGGATGATGGGAAATCGGTCGAGCCCGGGTCCCTGTTGGAGGCCCAATTGTCCGCCGCGGACCGCGCGGGCAACGCGTCGAAAGCCGATCCCTTTACCCTTCAGGTGGATTACCAGCCACCCGCATCCGGCGAACAAATGACCTTGAATCTAACCACCGTTTATTTTGACTCGCTCAGCTCCACCTTAACTATCGGCGCGAAGAAAGAAATCGAGAAGGCCGCTTCCTCCATACGGCCCTATCTGAACAAAAGCATCCTCGTGTTGAAAGGATACACCTCGCCGGAGGAAACCGGCGATCTTCTGGTCTTGTCCCATGACCGCGCGTTTGAGGTGAAAAAATTCCTGATGAAGTCCCTTAAAATATCCGAAGACGAGATATTCGTGGTCGGCTATTCATCGCGGGAGCCTTTAAAATCGCCGTCCAGTCCCATGGCGGGCGATACCAAGCGGCGGGTAATTATCTCCTTAACCACGAAACCCTGATTTGCCGGCTTTAAGAAAACCCATCTCCCATCCCGGATATTTGTTAAACTACCTTCCATCAACCCTTTGAGGATCCGCCTGATTCATGAAAAAACTGTTCGCGCTCTTCCTGCTGTCGCTTTTGGTCTTTGGTTTGGGCCAGATTTTGATGCGCCAAAACCAAAAAGACTTGCAGGATAAAACCGTCGTTCATTTGACCCTTTGGAATGTCCCCCCGAAATCACTTCCGTTAGACCGGCAAATCTGGGAAGAGACTGTCCAGCAATTTGAGAGCGAAAATCCTGGAATTAAGATTGATGGCGTTGAAAGGGAATACCAGCCTGAGGAATTCATTACGGTCATGGCGGGGGGCAAGGGGCCGGATCTGGTTAAAGTTTGGGTGGGAGCCATTCAAACCCTGGCCAACCTAGGTTTTCTGGAACCAGTAGACAGTTATATCCAAACCTGGAGCCAAAAGGATTACATCAAACCAGTTTTGCTGGACAGCACCAAGGTAGGGGGCCACTTTTATGGTGTACCCGCCGATACTTACTTTTTATTTCTCCTTTATCGTAAAGATCTTTTTGCTGCCGCCGGGTTAAATCCGGAGGCGCCTCCGGCCACTTGGGACGAGTTGGCCGCGGCGGCTCAAACCTTAACCAAGCGCGATCAAGGGCAATATGGCTTGGGACTGGTTCCTAAGACCTGGTATTTCCAGGATTTTGTTTGGCAGGCGGGCGGGGAAATGACCCGCGTTGAAAATGATAAGGTACACTCGGCCTTCTTCGAGCCTCCCGCGGTTCAAGCCCTTCGTTTTTGGAAGGACTTAAAGTGGAAATATAAGGTTCTCCAACCGGACCCCCTCATGCCGGAAACAGAGCTTCTTCACTTGTTCGCATTAGGGAAAGTCGCGATGATTTTTGGAACGGAGAATCTGCTTCCCGCCTTGATCACCCGCTACAAGATCAATCCCCAATCCTTTGGAATCGCTCCGCTTCCGGCGGGTCCGGCGGGCCGGGCCGCCCACTTGGGCGGGGATGTTTACGTGATCAACGCGACGACTTCCGAGGAAAAAAAGGCCGCCGCGTGGAAATGGATCGAATTCGAGCTTTCCCCCGCCAATCAGCTTCGAAAATGGGTCCGCATGCACCAACTTAACATGTTTATTTTTCCCGGAGCCTTCAGCTCGGCGACCGATATCGCCAATCAGCCCGAGTTTAAAATGGTGAAAGACGCCCTGGAAACGGCCCGGGTGGAGCCTCACGTGAACGGTTGGCCTCAGGTTCGGGATCTTTTGGACGAGGATCCTTTGGAGGATATTTTTCTCGATCCGGAAGCCGATCCCCAGCAGCTGCTGTTAACTTACGCTAAGGAAGCGGACCGGGATATCTTCGCCAAGGTCAAGGGAGCGCCATGACCGACTACAAACCCTTCTCAATTTATGACGACGATGAGGAAAAGAAAAAACCCGTTTCCATTCCGGATGAATTAAAGGAAGGCGGACCGGATTTGGAGCTTGAAATCGAGGACGTGCCTACCCTCGAGGATGAATCAACCCGCCGGAATTTGATGCGCCAGTTTGAGGGTGACCCAGGGTCCTCCGCACCCTCGAAGCCGCCGGAAAAGACCCCCTCCGCGTCCATGGAGAACGTACCCTTCCTCCAGGGCCAATCCACTGAATCCGTCGAGGATCGGGCCAAAGCCATGATCCGCAAGAGGCAGGACTCGGGGAAGATTAGAGACCGGCGAAAAGTCGCCTCTATCTTTGACAAGCCGATTGAACCGGACAAATCTATCGCCGTGGGAAAGGCTTTTTGGCACCCGCTGAGCTACCGCGCCCAAAAATTTTGGTTTCTTTTTCCAGCGCTGTTATTCTTCGGAATTTTTTTCCTGTACCCAATGATCCAAGGGTTTGAAATCAGCTTGACCCATTACAGCCCCTTAGGGAACAGCACGCCGGTCGGGTGGGATAATTACCAAAGGGCTTTTCAGGATTCCCTTTTTTGGCAGACGGTAGTCAATGCCGCAGCTTTTACCCTGTTGTCCCTGGCGCTGGGTTTTTGGCCGCCGATCCTTCTGGCGATTCTTTTGAACGAGATATCCCACGGCAAGGGCCTTTTTAAATTTCTCTACCTCTTGCCCTTTGTGATTCCAGCGGTCCCGGCCGCCAACCTTTGGAAGTGGATCTTCGACGAGGGTTACGGCGTCTTGAACTCTATACTTCTCTGGATTTCACCTTCCCTCGGGCCGGTGGGTTGGCTGACGGATCCCCGCTGGGCGCTTATTTCGATTGTTCTCATGTTTGTCTGGAAAAATACGGGATGGTTCATGCTGATTTATTTCGCCTCTCTTCAAAATTTACCGGAAGAACAATACGAGGCGGCTGAAATGGACGGGGCCGGTGTTTTCAAAAAAATATTTAACATTACCCTGCCGCATTTGATGCCGGTCATGTGGATTTTATCGATTATCCAAGTCTTAAATACCTTTCAAATATTCACGGAAGTCTTTGTGATGACCAAAGGCGGGCCCATGCACGCGACGGAAGTCATTGGAACTTACATCTATAAAACGGCTTTCGGCTCCATGGATTTGGGCTATGCCTCAGCGATGGCAACGCTTATGTTCGGAGCTTTGTTTATCTTCACCATGGCGCGGTTTTTACAATTAAAACAAGTCTCCCGGTAATCACGAGGAAATAATGGAAAACTTCAATCCTTCAACTCAAACGGCCAAAACTAAAATGACCGCCCGGGGTCTTTTTTCCCATCAGGACCGGAAAAAAACGAAGGTTAAATTGACTTTATTTCTAGGGACTCTTTTTCTGGCGTTGGGAGCCCTCGTGACCATCGCTCCGCTGGTTTGGATGTTGCTGGGCTCTTTTAAGTCGCCCTCGGAGATTTATTCCGTTCCCCAAACTTACCTTCCCCGGGAATTTAATTTTGACAATTATACCGAGGCCCTCCGTTTGGTATCGTTCGTCAAGTATTTTTTGAACAGCCTTTTTATTTGTTCCTGCGTCGTGGTGGGCCAACTGTTGATTTCCTCCATGGCCGCTTACTCGCTTTCCAAACTACGGGTCCGTTTCGCGGGCGGGATATTACTGCTCTTGATGACCAGCCTGATGGTGCCGTTTGAGGTTTTAGTGATACCCCTGTACCTGATCATGAAATTTTTTCCACTAGGGCCGGGGATGGTCCACACCAATCTCATCAATACCTATTGGGCCTTGATCCTGCCTGGAATTTTCAGCGCTTTTTCCATCGTCGTTTTAAAGGATTTTTACGACTCTATTCCCAATGAAATTTTATACGCCGCTAGGATCGACAGCTGTACCGAAACCAGAATTTTTTTCCGGTTTATTCTTCCCATGACCAAACCCATCATGTCAATCCTCGCGATTTTCTCGTTCGTAACGACCTGGAACAGCTTTTTTTGGCCCCTCATTGTGCTGAATAACCCAGATTTTTACCCTCTGGTTTTGGGAGTCCAAAAACTTATCGATATGGGCGAGCCTTGGAATGTGGTTATGGCCGCCTTAGCCCTGAGCACCCTTCCGTCCATCCTGCTTCTTTTGTTTTTCCAAAAGACTATCATCCGGGGTATCGCTTACACGGGGATCTACGGTTGACGGCGGACTCCATGCTTTTGAAAATACAGTCGTGGGTTAAGACTCAAGTCAGCCCCTTAAGATTCCGCCATATTCAAAGGGTAGCCGAGACCGCGGAAAGACTGGCGGAGCGTTATGGATTGCCTCTTGCTCAAGCCCGCCTCGCAGCCTGGCTGCACGACAGCGGTAAGGAAATGTCCCGGACTGAAATGAAAATTTGGCTGAAAACCGCCAATTTCGAACTGGACGATGACGAGAAAAAAATGCCGGGCCTCTGGCATCCGCACGTTGGAGCGGCCCTGGCCATGAAAAAGTGGGGGATTAAGAGTCCTTCTGTTTTAGAGGCCATCCGCTGCCATACTTTGGGGAAGCCCGGCATGAAGCCTCTCGCCCAGCTCCTTTTCGTGGCTGATTTTATTGAACCAGGGAGAAACTTTTCGGGAGTCCTAGCCGCGCGGGCGTCGGCCAACCGGGATTTGACCGAAGGGGTCCTCGCGAAGGCCTCCATGACCATCGATTTTCTTTTCGAACAAGGAATGAAAGTTCATCCGCGGTTGCTGGAAACCTGGAATTATTTTACGGCGGTTCATCATGAAAAAAATTAAAAACCTGCTCTTTCTATTAATACCTTTGGGCCTGCTATGGGGAGCGGGGTCCGCCCGCCTGGCACGTTCGCCTCTTGATCTTTTTTTACTCAAAGGCGCCGATAACAACATCGAAGCCTATCACCTGAAATGGTACCTGAACGGCCGGGAACCATCGGTCGAGAACCTGCCCCTATCCGCCGGTCAAAAACAAGAAGGCCTTGAACTCTTGAAACAGAAGGACAAAATAAAACTGATCTCCTTTTCCAAGAATTTTGGGAGTTACGAGATCATCATCGGCTTTCCCACCTCCGAGGAAGGTTGGCCGGTTTATCTTGGAGGAGGATGGCGGGCCTTATGGATGTCCCCGGGTCCCGAGACCTTTGATAATCTTCAATGGGTGGATAGGCTTTACCTTTCCCTTCGGTCGACTCCGCCTCCTGTGGCGGCGCTCGAAGTTCCGTTGGAGGAGCCGACTAAAACCAAAGGGGTCACGGTTGAGACAAATCCCGCTGCTGCCTCCACGCCGATTCCAACGGCTTCCACCGGAACCCTCCGGGTGGAAATACTCAATGGTTGTGGTATAAAGGGTGCCGCGGATTGGGCCGCCCGCAGGCTCAAAGGCCCGGGTATTGCGATCACGGACACGGGAAACGCCGAAAATTTTCATTTTGCCAAAAGCACGGTCAAGACCGCCGCTGGAATTCCCGTGGCGTTGGAAGAAGCCGTTGAACGGCTGGGTTTGACCAAGGCCTCTATCGAGGAATCAACCGATTCGGCCGCCGCGGTGGATGTGGTCGTGATCGTGGGCAGGGATTACCGTCAATTGAGGGAGCGTGTTCGTGAACGAAATTAACACCGAGCGTAATAAGTTCAAAAAACTGTTTTCCAACACGACTTCGCGCCTGCTGATGGGTATTTGGCTTTTGGCGAAGGGAACCAGGTATTCGACCAAGGCGGTGGCCGACCTCATTTCGCTGCCCGAAGACGCGTTAGAACCCAAACTCCAAACCTTCGCGGGCATGGGCCTAGTCCATGTCATCACCGACGCCCAGGGGGACCGGCAGGTCGAGTTTTTACCGGCGCCTACCTCCGATTTGGAAAAAATTATTGAAGAACTTTTCGACGGCCGAAAAAGCGATTTCGAGTCGGTGGAATTGAAAATGCGCTCCCTGAATTACAAAACACTTTTGACCACCCTGTTGTAACTCCGCATGAACCCGGATATTTTTTCACTTCATCACTACCTGACGGAAGCCTTTCGGGCCGCCGCCGCGTCCCTCGGCGCCGGCGAAATCACCGTTTCCATTGAAAGCCCTAAAGATAAATCCCATGGGGATTTCGCCTCTCCCTTAGCCATGCTCCTAGCCAAAAAACTGAAAAAGCCCCCCCTGTCCCTGGCGCAGGAATTGATCAAGAATTTAAAATTGGATCCCGCCATCGTGTTGAAGGTCGAGGCGGTTCCGCCCGGCTTCATCAATATCAGGTTAAATCCCGCGTTCTTTTATGCCGGCCTGGAAGAGGTCCTCCGCCAGGACGCGCGGTTTGGTTTTAATGATCAGGAAAAAAACGCGAACTTAATCCTGGAATTCGTCAGCGCGAACCCCACGGGACCGCTTAACATCGTCAGCGCCAGGGCGGCGGCTCTGGGTGATTCCATCGCCAATCTTTTGACCGCCTCGGGCGCGAAAGTATCCCGGGAATATTACGTCAACGACGCCGGTGTGCAGGCCAGGCTTTTTGGAGAATCTCTTTTGGCGGCCTGTGACCGGATCCAGGGAAAGAACACGCCGGCCCCCGAAAACGGCTATCAAGGCGCCTATATGGAAGACCTAGGTCGGGATTATTTAAAGCTTTCGCCTCCGCCTGACCCCTCCCAATGGGGCATGGAACAGGTTTTGAAGTGGCATGAAAAGTCATTGGCTTCGTATGGTGTTTCCTTCAACCGTTGGTACTCCGAAAAAAAAGAGCTTCATGATTCCGGCCTGGTCCAGCGGACGGTCGAGGAACTTCAAAAGGCCGGTCTGACTTATGAGAAGGACGGGGCCCATTGGATCAAGGTGTCTGAATTTGGCGCCCCCAAAGACGAGGTGATTATTAAAAGCGACGGGCAATTCGCCTATTTCGCCGCGGACATCGCCTATCACCTTGAAAAATTCAAGCGGGGATTCAACCAAGCGGTGGATATTTGGGGTCCGGACCATCACGGCCATATTCTGCGGATGAAATCCGCCCTTCAAGCCGCGGGATGCGACGTGAGCCGTTTCACGGTCCTTATTGCCCAGCAAGTCAACCTCATGGAGGGTACGGAAAAGGTCAAGATGTCCAAGCGCGAGGGAAAATTCGTGACCATGGACGAACTCTTGGAAAAGGTCGGGAAGGACGCGGCCCGGTTTTTCTTCGTCATGCGGGGCGCGAACAGCCATTTGGACTTTGACATCGAGGTGGCCCGCAAACAAACCGACGAGAACCCCGTTTTTTACGTTCAATACGCGCACGCCCGGATCTGCAGTTTATTAAAAAAATGCGCGGAAAAGGGGCTGACGCCCCAAACCCAAGCCGGGGCCTTTGGATCCTTAGTCGAACCGGAACCCCTTTTGCTCTTGAAAGAAATCATGGAATACCCACAATGGGTGGTTGAAAGCGGAAGGGCTTACGAACCCCATCGGATCGTCACCTTTTTGCAGGCCTTGGCCGGTGATTTCCACTTGTTTTACTCGAAGCACCGGATTTTGGACGCCCCGGCGGAAGTCGCGGAGGCACGGTTAAGCCTGGCCTTAGGAGTTAAAACGGTTATTCGGAACGGCCTGGAACTATTGGGCGTGTCGGCTCCGGAGCAAATGTAATTTAATTTTTCAACTTTCGAGGCGGCTCTTGAAAAAAAACGGCTTCATTTTCATATTGGTTCTTCTGATTTTTTGCGATGGGTGCGCCAAAAAAAAGCCGGCGTCTCCGTCCGTGGATGCCCCGCTCCTCAAACTGCGGGAAGCTTTAATGGAGGGACATTACGCCGAGGCGGTGAAATTGGGAAAAGAGATTTCCAGCCAAGTCCCCGCCGGGAATAACCGGGAAGAAGCCCTTTACCTCCTAGGCTATGTCCAGGCCTATGGAAAGTCCAATTTTGCCGATGCCCGTCTTCCGTTAAAGGAACTTTTGGATAATTATCCTAATGGTCCCTATGCCGCGGATTCCCAAAAACTAATGGCGGACTGCCAATATTGGCAGGGACATTATGAAACCGCCGGAAGGGAGTACAAAAAATTATTCTCAACTTTCGGGGAAAAGGGATTCGCCGGCTACGCGCAATTGCAGGAGGGCCACTGCCTTCTATTGGATGATAAAGTAGGCGACGCGTTGTCCTCCTACCGTGATGTGGTGGAAAAATATCCAAATGAATCAACCTCGACCTCCGCCCAGTTGATGGTCGCCAATTCCTACCTCAAGCTTCAAAATTTTAAACAAGCCAAAGTGGAACTTCGAAAACTGATGGTCTTCACCAAAAACCAAGATATTCAGGAAGCCGCCCAGAAGACGCTCCGGCAAATCGAGGAAGAAGAGCCCTTTAAAAAGGAAGTAGGAGTCTCGGATTGAGCCCCGCACTGCTCGCGGCCGTCAGTTTGGCGGCCCTGTCCACGGGTTGCTTGAGCTGGTTCGCGGCGGACCGCCTTTTGGCTAAAAATTCATGGACCACCACCTTTTTTTCGAGGCTGAGGGGCAAGCCCAAGATGGGACGCCCCTTGATTTTGCCTCATTTCGGCGTTTTGTTGCGGTGGTGGAAAAAAATTCAGTCTCAAAGAAGGATCTCCGCCATCCGGATGGTTTTTCCCCAAACATTGGGCATGGCCATCCAATCCTTAAAAACAGGACAAACTTTTTCCCAGGTCTTGGAGTACTTATCCCGCGAAGGCCCCTCACCCTTGAAGGAAGAATGGGCCTTGGTGTGCGCCGAGATGAACTTAGGCGCTTCAAGCGAGCAAGCCTTGGTCAAGATGAAAGAACGGCTCGGATCCTTCAATGATTTAACCCCCTTTTTAGAGTCCTATACTATTTCCCGCCAGACGGGAGCTAATTTAATCCAGCTATTGGAAGTTCTATTGGAAGGGCTGGAAGAAAAAAATAGGATTCTTCGGAAAATGGAAACCCTCACAGCCCAAGCCCGCCTGTCGGGCCTGATGATGGGCCTGCTTCCGTTTTTGCTGGGGGCGGTTTTCTTTATTCTGGATCCAAATTTGATGCTGCCACTTTTCACCGACAAAAGCGGATGGGCGCTACTGTTTCTGGCCGGTATTTTGGAGATGATGGGGTTCGCCTGGATCCGCCAGCTTTTGCGGTTGGAGGTGTAAATGACTATTCTTTTAATCCTCCTTTCATCGGGAGCGTTCGGCTGGGCGGCCTACGGACTGGCGGCGGATTCACTGGCGGATCTGGCCTTATTTCGGCAAAAAATAAAATTAACCAGCCTGCTGAATTCTGGGAAAAAGACCGCTTCCTCGCGGACCCTGGTAGAATTCCTAGAAAATCGGTCTTCTTTCGCTTCCCAAACTAAAGTTTTAAAGAAATATTTCGGGCTTCTATCCCGCCTGCTCCAACGGGCGAACCGCTCTGATTTTTCTCCTTTTACCCTCCTGGTCGGGCAAACGGTCCTTTCGCTGGGCGGAGCCCTCGGGATTGGATTTTTATCCGGGAATCTGGAGTGCGCCTTTCTGGCCTTTTTCGCGGGCGGCGCATGGCCCGTCCTTTGGCTTCGGGATCAAGCGGTGAAAAGGGAAACGGCCCTCTTGCGAGAGCTGCCCAACGCTTTGGAAATCCTTTCGTTGTGTTCGGAAGCGGGGCTTTCCTTGGAACAGTCGATGGACCAATATCTCCGGCACTCGAAGCTGGGGCCCCTTCAAGAGGAATTCTTGGGGCTCCTGGAACAAACCAAAAGCGGTTCCAGCCGAAAGGACGCTTTATCGGCGGCCGCGCGCCGGCTGAACCTAACCGATTTCACCCTCTTCAGCACCAGTCTGATCCAGGCTGAGCGCTTTGGCACAGGTGTCGCGAAATCGCTCCGCCAGCTTTCCCTCACCATGAGGGATCAACAGTCCCAGCGGGCTGAAAAGGCAGTGCAGGAGATGCCCGTCAAAATGCTGATTCCCTTAATTCTCTTTATCATGCCGGTTACGTTCTTGGTCATCTTTAGCCCTGTCCTTTTGCAATTCTTCAAGCCTTGAAGCGAAGAAAACTGGAAAGTATCCGAACCGCCGATTCCTTTGGCCCGCGGCTTCTGGGTTTGATGGGAAAGCGTGAGTGGCCGGCCGGACTCAAGGGTCTTTTTTTTCCCCATTGCCGGTCCCTTCACACTTGGTTTACTTTTTTAAAACCAGACCTTGTTTTTATGGATAAAAACAGGAAAATACTAAAGCTGGTATTGTCCGCGGGTTCATGGCGTTTCTACTTTGGCCCTTCGGACTGCCGTCATTGCCTGGAGCTTCCGGAAGGCGTTGTCCGCCGGCAGCGGCTCAAAGTTGGGATGATGATTTATTTTTGAACCTGGAAGTGCGGCCTGTCGAAGGCCGCCGTCAGTAACCTGTTAGATTTTGAAAAGGAGCCTCACTCATGTCCATGGAATTCCTGAAGGCCGCCGATCCTCAAATTTACGAGTCGGTGGCGGGTGAACTCAGACGCCAGAATGAAAAGCTGGAATTGATCGCCTCCGAAAATTTTCCCACCACGGCGGTTTTGGATACCTTGGGCACTGTTTTAAACAACAAATACGCCGAAGGTTATCCCGGCAACCGCTATTACGGCGGATGCGAGTGGGTGGACGTGGCGGAGAATTTAGCCCGGGAAAGGGCTTCCAAACTTTTTTTCGGCGCCCAATACGTCAATGTTCAGCCCCACGCGGGAAGCCAGGCCAACATGGCGGTTTATTTCACCTTTATTAATCCCGGCGACACCGTCTTAGGGTTGGATCTGTCCCACGGCGGACACTTGACCCATGGTTTTAAGGGAAATTTTTCCGGAAAAATGTACAACTTTTTCGCCTACCAGGTCCGAAAAGAAGACGGCCGGGTGGACATGGACCAGGCCCGGGATTTGGCCAAGAAACACCGGCCCAAAATGATCTCGATCGGCGCTTCGGCCTATTCACGAGATTGGGATTACGCGGCTTTCCGTAAAATCGCCGATGAAGTGGGCGCGTTTCTTTGGGCGGACATTGCCCATACGGCGGGACTCATCGTGGCGGGAGAACTCAATAATCCCATGGACCATTGCCATGTGGTGACCACGACCACCCATAAAACCCTTCGGGGACCACGCGGCGGAATGATCTTGATGGGGAAGGACTTTGATAATCCTTTTGGTGTCGTGGCTCCCAAAAGCGGCCGGACTAAAAGAATGGGTGAACTGGTGGACAGCCAGATCATTCCCGGAATTCAAGGCGGCCCGCTCATGCATGTCATCGCGGCCAAAGCCGTGGCCTTTGGGGAAGCCTTGAAACCTGAATTTAAACTATACGCCAAACAGGTCAAACTCAACGCCAAGGCCCTCTGTGAGGCCCTGTTAGGCTATGGATTTAATATTGTCTCGGGGGGAACCGACAACCATTTGATGCTGATTGACCTGCGCAACAAGAAAATTAATGGAAAGACCGCCCAAATGGCCTTGGATGAAGCCAACATCACCACCAACAAGAACGCGGTGCCGTACGATACGGAATCGCCTCTTCTGACCAGTGGATTGAGGCTAGGCTCGCCCGCCCTGACGACCCGCGGTTTTAAAGAAGCGGAGTTTAAGTTGATCGCTAAATGGATCAACGAGGTCATCTCCGCGCCTGAGGACGAAAGCGTCCGCAAGAAGGTGAAGGGGGAAATAGGGGAATTGACAAAAAAAATCCCGCTTTATCCGGAGCTCTTAAAAATGATTGGTTAAGTTATTTTCCGACGGGCGTGGGCAGGGGAGCGGTAATGACCCGGGCCGGCGCCCAGCTGGGTGAAGACCCACCCTCAGTGGTCAAGGCTTTTGTCTCAGTGCCATTGGAGTTAACGATGAAAAGATTTAAACCCAAATCATCACCGGTACCGAAGGAACAATAGACGATTTTACGGTCGTTCATGGCGAATTTGGGGCATAGGCTGCGGTTATTGTTGGTGAGATTGAGCGGTTCGGTTCCATCCGCCGCGTTAACGGTGTAAACCTGTGTGACGTTGGCGCGGTAAAGATTAAAAAGTATTTTTTTCCCGTCCATCGAATAGGAGGGGGAACCAACATTCCAATCGGTATAATTGGTTATTTTTTTCACTGTCTTATCTTCCAATGTCAAAATCCACAAGTTAAAAACCTGATCCTCCGCGTTGGTAATATAAACCACCGTTTTGCCGTCGGGCGAAAGGACAGGGCACAGGGCATTATGACTCAGAAGAACTGATTCGGGATTGTACCCTTCCGAGTCCATCATCCAAATATCCCCGTTGATCGAATAAAAAATCTTTCTTCCGTCCGGCGACCAAGACGCGGCGGCGTTGATCCTCAAGTTTTGATCTCCGGTTTGAAGGCTGTCCGTTTCTTCAAAGGTGAGCTGGGTTCGGCTGGTAGCGTCCAAATTAATCTTCCACAAGTTATAAGTGCCCTGGAACGCATTTCCTTCGGAAAAATTGGACCAATAGAGTACCTGATCGCCTTTAGGGGAACAGGCCGGAAACCATTCGGTGCTTTTGCCGCTGGTTAAGGGCGTGATTTGGGAGGATTCTAAATCGAGCCTGGCCAAATGGCCTTTTTGTATAAATACCACGCTTCCTGCGGGAACCACCGGAGTCGGCGTCGGAGGCGGCGGGGGAGGAGCCTCCATTTTTTTCTTGCATCCCGTCGCGGCCAAAAGGCTAAAGAGCAATAAAAAAGTCAAACAAAGAGAAAACTTGAAAAGATTTTGATGTGAATTCATTTTTGCGCTCATTTTTTCGACCAATTGGGACCAATGATTCCCGTCGCGGCGATCCGCAATTTATGGGCACCGCTGATGCCGTCCATGATCCAAAGTTCTCCATCTTTTACAAAAGCGATTTTGTTTCCGTCCGGAGACCAAACAGCATCCGCCACGCCTGGTTCGGTTAAATATTTAAGTGATCCCGTATCCTTGTCCGAAGCCGGCTTATCCAAGACGGCGACCCGATAACCATCATCTGTCGAGTCTTTTTTAGCCAAGGTCAGTAAGGGAGGAGCGTTGGATTCGGTTGGTGAATAGGAAAGTAGGGGCCCCAACTCGTAGCTGCCGCCAAAAATCAAAAGCTTGGGCAGGGAGGTTTCCGCCGAAGCGGAGTAAATGGAAGTTTTATTCATGATATAAGCGATTTTACGGGCGTCGGGAGACCAAGTGATATCGGATAGTATTTTAGAAGAATCAACCAATTTTAATTGATCAAAGAGCCGGGGATTAATTAAGACCAATCCAAAGTAATTAATTCCTTTTTTGGCCAAATACCCGATAAATTTCGTGTCGCGGTGGGGGGCCCATTCGATCGCCGAGACCGTATAAGTGGAATCGAGATTGGTCAAAGTCTCTTGGCTTAAAGTGTCCAAATTCACTTTCCAAACTTGATTGTGATAGCTATAGGCAATTTCGTCGCTTCGCGGAGACCAAGAAAAAGGAGCTTTTAACCCCTGGGCATTCTCAAGGGCCATGTCGGGGTAAGAGGTTATTTGGATAAATTCGTTCGTCCCTTTTTTCACGGTATAAAGGTTTAATTGTTTTTCTGGATTCATATCGGATAAGAAGGCTAAAACCTTGCCGTTGGGCGACCATAGGGGATACCAGCTTCCGGTGCCGACCGCGGTCACCCGAACACGGTTGGTTCCATCCGTATTCATGGTCCAAAGGGTCGGCTTGTCCTTCTCCAAAGTCGTATAGGCTATCTTTTCAACTTCCAAGGGGGTTGGCGTGGCCGTAGGCGATGCGGTGGGAAGCGATTTGGGTTTTGAAATCGACATTTCAACGGAGGAGTCCAACGTTTTCTTTTCCGCTTCTTTGACCTTGGTGGGGGATGAAAGGGGAGCCGTCACGGGCTGAACCGTGGCGACCGGATTGACGGGCGAAGATGGGGCCGACTGGGGAGCGGCCACGATCGGAGTTATTTTTTTAAAGAAGGGAAGCGACCTCTTGCCGCAACCAGGGATATTGACATCACACCCGGATGAAATAAGAAGCAACAACAAAAGCATGGCGGAAAAGATGGATAAACTTTTTAAAGTTTCGCGCAATCTGGCGTTCCTGAGGAGTAGATTAGCTTTGTGAGGCAGTTTATGGTTTTTGGTTTAAAAAGTCAACAAAATCAATGATTTTAAGGGGCTTTTGTTTCCTCAACGCGTTCCAGAAACATCAAAGTTCCATTGCGGTCCGGCTTTAAGATCACTGAAACCAGTGGATTGGATAAAAAGGGGTTTAAAAGTTTAACCTCCTCATTGCCATCCAGTGCCTGCATTAACCGGGGGGCAGGTTTTAAATCGAACAGATGTCCCCCCAAAAGATCAGATGAAGTCTTTTGAAGCAGAAGGGCGGCTTCCGGGGTTACTTGTTGAATAAGGAAGTGTTTATCGATGAACATGAGGGGCCTGTTTTTTTCAATGGCGGAAGGGTCGGAGGGAAAGACGGGAGGCGCGGCAGGTCTTGAAGAAGCTTCATGGGAAAGCCTCTTGACAGGATTATTTTGAGGGGATGGGCATCCCTTGGAACGGACCCAGCCCAGCCATAAGGAAAGAAGGCTGACTGCCAAGCCGAAAAATCCCCAAAAGAGCGGACTCGGAAATGAATGATAAACCAAGATCAATTTCCGGGAATGGAGAGGATCTTTTTGAGTGCTTCGCAGGGTTACCCAACGACCCGACGTTTCCAACGAGACTCCGTCTTCCGGATGGGCCGGGAGGTAATTTTGATTCCCACCTTCGGCGACGATTTTGGGCCCCATCGACGCTTGAAAGGCTAAAATATTATCCATTCCTTCCAGGTTTTTCGACCAATCGATGACTGCCATGTCGTCCTTCAAGTCGGAAGCATAACTCCAGTGGAGCCAAGCCATTTGAGCGACTTCGGAAACGCGGATTCTGTCCTGCTGGTAAGAAATGAAAAAACCAAAAGTAAAAGCGGAAAGCGGCAGGAAGACCCTGAGCCAAAGAATGGATTTACCCCCTAGGGACAGGGCATTCATATTGTTTCCTTGAACCGGATAAAATGTAATATAATTCCCAACATCCGCTTGGCATTTTATCGAATTTTCCCGGGGATTCGAGCTTGAAAACCTCAAAAAACGAATTAAAAAAATTTCGTGACGCCATTGACCGAATTGACGGCCAATTGGTTAAGCTTTTAAACCAACGGGCGCAAAATGTGCTTAAAATAAAATCCGTCAAATCCAAGGGTGAGACGCCGTTTTACGCTCCCCATCGGGAGAGAGAAGTCTACCGCCGGATTACCCAGCATAACCAAGGTCCTTTTTCCAACGAAATCCTGACTTCTATATTCTGTGAAATCATGTCAGGTTCCCTGGCGCTGGAGTCCAAACTCAAGATCGCCTATTTTGGCCAATTGGGCACCAATACCCATATTGCCGCTTTACAAAAATTTGGGAATTCCTCCGCCTATGTGCCCGGGGCCTCGCTGAAAGACGTTTTTTTGGAAGTGGAACGGGGCCGGGCCCACTATGGAGTGGTTCCGATCGAGAATTCCACCGAAGGAACCATCAACCACACGCTGGACCTGTTCGTTGAGTCCGATTTGAAAATCTGTTCGGAAATATACATGCCCATTTCCTACACGCTGATGTCTAAAACCGGCGATCTTCAAAAAGTAAAAAGGGTTTATAGCCATCCCCAGGCCTTGGCCCAGTGCCGGGTTTGGCTGGAAGCGAACCTTCCCGGCGTGACCATTACGGAAAGCGCCAGCACCGCCCGCGCCGCCCAGTTGGCGGCCTCCGAAAGTTCCGCGGCGGCCATTGCCCCCGGACTGGCCGCGAAACTTTATAAATTAAAACCTATCGCCAAGCGCATTGAGGACATGCAGGATAATTTCACGCGGTTTTTGGTGATTGGAAAAACTAACGCCGAAAAAACCGGCAGCGACAAGACATCCCTCATGGTTTCCATCAAGGACAAGGTGGGTGCTCTTTTCTCCCTGCTCTATCCCTTTGAAAAGCAGGGAATCAATTTAACCAGCATTGAATCCCGTCCTTCCCGGAAAAAAGCCTGGGACTATTATTTCTTCATCGATTTCCTTGGCCACGTCGGTGATCCCAAGGCCCAAAAGGCCTTGGCGGAAATTGAAAAAGCCTCCCTGACGGTTAAAGTTTTAGGTTCCTATCCCCGCAGTGAGAATTAAAAAACCGTCTTCCGCTGTCCGCTCTCCGTCGTCCGCTAAACCGAACGACGGACGACAGACGACGGATGACGAAAAAGGTTGCGAATGTCATTTCAAGTGCCTCTGCGAAAGAATTTACTAGATATCAAACCCTACATTCCCGGCAAACCCATAGAAGAGCTGGAAAGGGAACTGGGCATTCAAAACGCGTCCAAAATCGCTTCCAACGAAAATCCCTTGGGCCCTTCGCCAAAAGTTTTTAAGGCGCTGGAAAAAGCCATCCCGAAAATCAGCCGTTATCCTGATGGCGGCGCCCACAATCTTTCCCAGGCCCTATCCCACTATTTGGGCGTGAAGCCGGGCCAAATCCTTTTGGGGAATGGCTCCAATGAGCTTCTAGTGCTTTTGGGACAAATGGTGTTAAACCCAGGGGACGAGGTTCTTTTCGCCGAGCCCAGCTTCATTATTTATCCTTTAGTAGCCCAGCTTTTTGAGGCAATCCCCCGAGCCATTCCCCTGAAAGACTTTGCCCACGACCTTCAGGCCTTTTCCAAGGCTTTATCACCCAAAACCAAATTGGTTTACATTTGTAATCCCAATAATCCCACGGGAGCGATGATTTCACTGCTGGCGGTCGAGGCCTTTTTAAAAGTTTGTCCCGCTAATGTGTTGGTGGTATTGGACGAGGCCTACTATGAGTACGTGGAAGAAAAAACTTATTTTGAGTCGCTCCGCCTTTTGGATGCCTATCCGAATTTGGTTGTTTTGCGGACCTTTTCAAAAGCCTTTGGTTTGGCCGGACTGCGTATCGGATATGGAATTGCCCACCCAGATTTAGCTGAAATTTATCAAAAAACGCGCCAGCCTTTTAATGTCAATAGTCTGGCCATGACCGCGGCCGAGGCGGCCTTAACCGATATTCCCCACATGAAAAAAGCCGTGGCCTTAAATAGTTCGATGCGGAAAGTGTTGAGGGAAGGCCTCCAGCAATTGGGCCTGCACCCGGCGCCCACCCAGGCGAATTTTGTTTACTTCAATGTTCCCGGCGCTCTGGAACTTTACCAGGCATTTCTGCAAAAGGGAGTCATCATCCGCCCCATGGGACCCAACGCCCTGAGGGTGACGACCGGCACCGAGGAAGAAACACGGAATTTCTTGAAGGTCTTCGAAGCGATTTTGGCGGTCAAGGGAGCAGCCTCAAAATGAATTCCCTAAAAACAAAAGTCGCTATCATCGGCGTCGGCCTCTTGGGCGGATCTCTCGCCATGGCTTTAAAAAAGAAAAAAAAATATAAGCTGATCGGTTGGAATCACCGGGCCGCCTCCCGAAAAAAAGCGTCGAAACTTCTGCCCGTCGCCCGGACTTTTGATGAGGCTGTTGAGGGGGCGGACATCGTTCTTTTATGCACCCACTCGAGAAATATCGCTCCCGTCTTAAAAAAATTATCAGGTTCCATCAAACCCGATACCCTCATCTTAGATGTGTCCAGCGTAAAGGGAGAAGTCGTTAAGGAATCCCGCTCGATCCCCGGCATTCAGCGTCATTTTGTTCCTTGCCATCCAATGGCGGGAAAGGAAAAGTCCGGCCCCGCCTTTGCCGACGCCCATTTATACCAAGGACGTTTTGTATTCGTTACACCCCTTCCGAAGACGCCCTCCCGGCTCCTCCAACGAACCCTGCGCTTCTGGAAAGGAACGGGAGCGGTTCCGGTGATTCTCGACGCCCAGTCCCATGACCGTAACGTCGCCCTGACCAGCCACTTGCCCCACCTATTGTCCTCCGCCCTGACCACACTTTACGGAAAATCGCTTCATCAAAACCCCGCCCTCCGCAAGGCGGTGGGATCGGGCTTCCGTGATTTCACGCGGATCGCGGCCGGTAATCCGGCCATGTGGAGCGACATCCTGGAGTTGAACTCGGTGGAAATCAAAAAATTTCTTTCCCAATATCGAAAAGCCCTTGGCGTGCTCGAAAAAAATCTCAAAAAAGGAAGGGCCCATTTTTGGTTATCGTATTTCGAAAAGGCGAGAACCATTCGGGAAAAATTATGATGAGAAATCTTGTCGTTTATCCCGCGAAAAAATTATGGGGAACGCTTGAAGTTCCCGGAGACAAGTCCATCTCCCACCGGTCCATCATGATGGGCTCTTTAGCCTACGGGATAACCCGAGTCACCCATTTTTTAAACTCCGCCGATTGTCTCTCAACGATGGGCATTTTTAAAAACATGGGGGTCAAGATCGCGCACAAAGGAGACCAGGTCACCATCTACGGCAGGGGCCTCAACTCCCTCAAGCCCTCCAAAAAAGTATTAAACGCCGGCAACTCGGGAACGACCGCCAGGATTTTGCTCGGGTTATTGGCGGGCCAGCCCTTTACCAGCCGCCTCACGGGGGACAAATACCTCCGCCGCAGACCCATGAAACGAGTGGTCCTGCCCCTGACGAAAATGGGCTCCCTCATTACGGGCCCGGAAAATGGAAATCTCCTGCCGCTTCAAGTCTCATCCCGGAAACTAACGGGCATCTCCTATGCTTTGCCCATCGCCAGCGCCCAGGTGAAAAGCGCCATTCTGCTGGCGGGGCTTTTTGCCGAAGGCAAAACCACCGTCATCGAGCCTTCGCCGACCCGGGACCATACGGAGCGGATGTTCAGTTCTTTTGGAATACCTTACTCCAAAAAACGGGGAGCCATCACTCTGAAAGGCCCAGCCAAACCTTTCAAAGCTAAAAAAATTAACGTACCGGGCGACATTTCTTCCGCGGCTTTTTTCATCGTGGCAGGGCTTATCACGCCCCAATCAAAAATCACGCTCAAAAATGTGGGTATCAATCCAACTCGAACGGGTCTGCTGGAGGTTCTGCGTAAAATGGGCGGAAATATTTCAATCGACGCGAGGAAAACCGGAAAAGGTGAAGAACCCGCGGCGGATATTACTGTCGCCTTCTCCCGTTTGCGCGGCGTTGAAATCGAAGGAGCCCTCATTCCCCGGATGATCGATGAGTTTCCCGTCCTCGCTGTTGCCGCGACCCAAGCCCATGGAAAAACCATTGTTCGAAACGCGGAAGATCTGAAAGTGAAGGAATCGGACCGGATCCTGATGATGGCAGTGACCTTGAAAAAAATGGGAGCGGATATTCAACCAACCGAAGACGGCTGGGTGATTCAAGGGCCCACGCCCTTAAAAGGATGCCGGCTATCCTCCGGCGGGGATCACCGCGTCGCCATGTCGTTGGCGGTGGCGGCCTTAACCGCCGCGGGACCGACGACTATTTTGGACACTGAGAATATCGGCACCTCTTTTCCCAGTTTTGAATCTTGTCTTCGAAAGGTCTCAGGGACATGAAAAGGATAACCATCGTCGCCATTGATGGCCCGGCCGGGGCGGGGAAAAGCACCGTCGCTAAACAGCTGGCCCAGAAGCTTGGGTTTCTGCACATTGATACCGGAGCCATGTACCGATCGGTTACCTTATCCGCTTTGCGCCAAAAAGCGAACTTGGAAAGCGATTCGGAATTGGAAAAAATCGCCATGGAATCCAAAGTTGAGTTAAAGCCAGGTGAACCAGAAAACGTGGTTTTGTTGAACGGAGAGGATGTCAGCAAACAAATAAGGACTCCGGAAGTCACGAAAGCTTCCGCCTATATCGCCAACTCGGTTCCCGTCCGCAAAATATTAGTAGCCCGGCAGCAGCAAATGGGCAGGGTGGACAGCGCGCCTTACGGGGGAGCGGTGCTGGAAGGCCGGGATATCGGCACCGATGTATTTCCAGACGCTCAATATAAATTTTTTCTCGACGCCTCAGTTGAAACCAGGGCTAAGCGGCGCCTGCGCGACCTCAAAAAGGCCGGTGCGCAAGCCACACTGGAACAGGTCATGGCGGAGGTGCAGGCCCGGGACGACCGGGATACCCAACGACTTGTGGGGGGGCTGCGGAAAACAACCGAATCCATCGTGATGGATCATTCCGATTTAACCGTGGATCAATCCGCCGAGGCCTTGTTTCAATTCATCCGGCAGAACCCCCGGTAGCTAAATTGTCGAATCAATTCTCTCCTCTTCTCACGGTAGAACCTAACCCCATTTTTACGGTATGATAAAACCCTAAAATGATGCGTTCAGGGAAATCCAACGTGGCCGATTCACCGGAAAACAAAACAACCTTTCGTCCCAACACCTCCTTCGTTGTCGGCTGGGCCGGCGGCTCTTTATTATTGACTGCCGGAGCCAGCTGGTACTTTTCGCAGGATTGGCGGACCAGCTTGGCCGTCGGACTCGCTTCCATTCCAGCCCTCTTCTTTTCCTGGCGCTTTCTTTGGTGGAAAATGCAGGAAGGTTTTTTTGTCGAGCTCCAAGGATTTCTGCTCCGCTCCAGGATCCTGCCGGAAGATTACAAAATAATCCGGCAAGTCTCTCCCCTGAATATCGACAAGACCAAACAGGATTTGATGGCGTCAGCTTCCCATCAGTTTCAACAAAGCGAGAAAAAACTCAGCGAGACCCGCCATATATTGGATAAATTCGTCGGCACCAAGGGTTCCCAATTCGCGACCCAAAAGGGAATTCAGGCCGTTTGGGAAGGGGAGCTGATTCAGGCGATTGTTTTATTTTCCGATGTCCGGGGCTTTACTTCTATGTCGGAAAAATTACGGCCCCAGGAAACCGTCCGTTATCTGAACCGGATGTTCACTGAGTTTGAGGAAGTCATCACTTTTTCCGGGGGCGAAATCAACAAGTTCATGGGAGACGCCATCATGGCTTTTTTCCCTTTTTCCGCGGAAGCGGAGGAGTCCTCCGCTAAAAAAGCAATTTTGGCGGGGTTAAGGATGCAGGACGCATTTCATAAAATCCAAGGCACCTTCCGGGAGGATTACAGCGAATCGGTCCATACAGGTCTTGGCATCGGCATGGCGGGCGGCGGTGTGCTGATTGGAAATATCGGTTCGGCCCGGCGGATGGAATTCACCCTGATCGGAGATACGGTGAACATGGCGTCCCGCCTCTGTTCCATCGCCGAGGACGGCCAGATCCTCCTCAACCAGGAATTGGCCCTGACGGCGAGCAATCAGTTCCGAATGGAATCCCTGGAGCCCGTCCGCATTAAAGGAAAAAGCGGAACCCACCGGCCCTATTCGGTCTCGGGGGAAAAAATCCAGCAGGGATTGGCTTAGAATTGAGCTGAAACTTTTATCCCGGCGGTAACTATTTCCGCTGCCTCCAGCGTATCTAGAAACGTAAGCGAAATCCGCCAAGGGAGAGGATATGCGAAAGAGTCGGTTGTTGGGGTGGGTTTTATTGTTTCTCGCGGCCGGGGCTTTCTTTTCCGGTTACGCTGCTGACAAAAGCGAAATTAAAGTAAACAAAAAAAAGACAGCTAAACAGGAGGGCAAAATCGTGAAATCTGACGCCGAATGGAAAAAAACCTTAACCCCTGAGCAATACGAAGTACTGCGGAAAAAGGGAACGGAGCAGGCCTTCACCGGCAAGTACTGGGATTGCCATGAGAAGGGAACCTATGTTTGCGCGGCCTGTGGCTACAAACTTTTTCTTTCGGAGGACAAATTCGATTCCGGAACAGGCTGGCCCAGCTTTTCAAAGCCCGTCAGCGATGGAACCGTGGAAACTCATCAGGACAATTCTTTCTTGATGAACCGAACCGAGGTGGTCTGTCCCCGCTGTGGGGGTCATTTGGGCCATGTTTTCGATGACGGTCCGAAACCTACCGGGATGCGTTATTGCATCAACTCGGCTTCCCTCAAGTTTATGCCGGAAGACGATAAGAAAAAATAAGCGCCTTCGAAGGGCCGGGGCTATGATCGCCCCGGCCCTCAACCTTTGTCCTTGTGAAAGTAGATCTTTTATCTTTAAATAAAAACGTGACAACTTCCCACCTCGGATCAATAAAATTCTCCAAAAAAATATTTCTCTTTCTGTCGATGTTTTTTTATTTTCCGGCCGCGGCCCCTTGGGCCCAGTCCCTGCCTTCCCGGGAACCGTCAAGAGTCCGGCAGTTGGCCTATGGAAAATCCGGGGAATGGCTATTCCAGGGACTTCAAAAACTGTCCCTTCCGAATACCAGGATGCTTTCCCCGAAAGAGAGGCCCTTCGAGCTTCCGGTGGATTGGGTTCGGCAGTCCCTGGAACAGAAAAAGTTCCCCTGTCTTTTCGATCCCCGGGGGGTGGATTATTTTACTCCTTCCTCCGTTACGACCGCGTTCCTGGCCGGGTTCATGACAAAATATTATCAAGGCGGCTCCGAGATTTTTGACGGCTATTTTAAATCGATTACGCGGTCCAGGTACCTGACACAAAAACAAAAAAAAGAAATAAATAGAAACCAATCGATATTCCGGGAAAGGTCCATGGTTTGCTATTTATCCTACGACCAAACGAAAGTTCAATTGATTTATTACCCGGGAGAAATTCAATTCAAGGGCGGCGCCCGGAACAATATGAAAAAATGGCTGCCGGCCACGCCCCGGAGCATCCAAAACGGCGCCCGGACCGATTACGCCCTCATTCAAAACTCCTTGGGATTACTCGGCCTCATCAACGGCACCTTCGATAAAATTGATAATTTCGTTAAGTGGGGCCCGGAGGGAGGAATCGGTTGCGGCGGATTCGGTTATGATTTTTCCACGCCTGTCGCGCCCCAGCCTGAAATGGCGACCTTTGCCCTTTACGAAGACGGCAGTGTCATCCTGGGAACCTACCGATCACTTCCCGCGAAAAAGAAAATACGATCCTTTGTTCAAAACCGGTTTATGGTCTTGGAAAACGGCAGGCTGGGGAAAGACGCGGACCCCAACGCCTTTTGCTCCTTTTTCGACAACATCGCCCGGTCGTATCTTTTCACGGACAATTCGGGGAGGATCGGATACTTATGGACCCTGTATACCCCCGCCAATGTTCTGGCGCCTCTCGCCCTCAAAATGGGAATTCGGAACATGATGCTTTTGGATATCCATTCGCCCATCAGCTGTTCCATCACCGATCCCAACCGTCCCTTGAGTTATGAAAACTTCCGCGATTACATGCGCCACTCCTTTGACTTGGTCCCTAATTTTTTCCGTCTCTCGCCCTGGAAGGCCTCCCTTGTCTGGATCTCCCGCGCCTTGAACAGCGGGATTCAAACCCATTACCCCATGGAGGCTTTTAAACTGGGGTCGGAGGACTATTTCGCCGTATTTCTAAAAAATGCACCGGAAGCCCATGGCGTCCAAACGCCGCGCCTCCAATCCGCCGGCGAAAAAACCGAATAAACACCCGGGAATCCCCGAAACTTCCTCTTGGAAGTCATTCTTGAAGTCCCTATAATCCCTCCCTCGAAACATCAATTAGTAGTTAGTAATTAGAAATTAAAGAATAAATAAATTCTTCGAATCAAGTACTCAATCCCGGAGGGATTGAAAATGGCCCCCAAAACCAAATCAAAAAAAATGAAATTTTCCGAAATTGGGAAAATCAACCTAAGGGTCAAGGCCCAGGATACCCATGTGGCCGGGGCCCAGATCCTCATCACGCCCAAAAAGGTGAAAGCCAAGCTCCCTGGTAACAAAAAAGCCTATGAAACCGTCTTGAAGGGCCGCAAGGAAGTAGAAGCCATCCTGGACCACAAGGACCGCCGTTTGTTTGTGGTGGTGGGGCCCTGTTCCATCCATGACCCCCAGGCCGCCTACGAATACGCGAGCAAACTAAAACGACTTGCCGGCCTAGTCCAATCCACCATGTTGATCGTGATGCGGGTTTATTTTGAAAAGCCCCGCACGACGATCGGATGGAAGGGGCTTATCAACGATCCGGATATGAACGATTCTTTCCATATTGAAAAAGGAATTTTGCTGGGCCGGCGCCTGCTTTTGAAGTTCACCGAAATGGGCCTTCCCACGGCGACCGAAGCCCTGGATCCGATTATTCCCCAGTACTTGGCCGATCTGATCAGCTGGTCCGCCATCGGGGCCCGCACGACCGAGTCCCAAACGCACCGGGAAATGGCCAGCGGTCTTTCCATGCCCATTGGATTTAAAAACGCCACGGATGGAAGCATCCAGGTGGCCTTGAACGGGATCAAATCGGCCAATAGCTCCCACCATTTTTTAGGCATCGACCAGAATGGCCAGACCGCGGTCTTTAGGACCACGGGAAATCCTTACGCTCACATTGTTCTTCGGGGAGGTTCCAAGCCCAATTATGACCCCGTGTCCATCGCCGCCTGTGAGAAGGGCCTGGCCGAGGCTGGCTTGCCCAAAAACATCGTCGTCGATTGCAGTCACGGGAATTCCAACAAGGACTACCGCCTTCAGCCCATCGCTTTCAACAGCGTGATAGATCAAATAGAAAAGGGAAACGATTCAGTGGTCGGTTTCATGCTCGAAAGCAACCTGAACGAAGGCAACCAGCCCCTTCAAAAGGACCGTTCCAAGTTGAAATACGGCGTCTCCATCACCGATGCCTGCATCAATTGGGTCACCACGGAAGAACTGATCTTGTCCGCCCACAACCGCCTGAAAAAATTGTGGAACAAATAACCTTGAATCAATGAGGAATGAGGAGTTAGGAATTAGTAATTTTAAACCCAACAACAATCTTGCAGCTTTTGGTTCAATTCCTAATTTCTCATTTCTAATTCCTAATTACTCCGACGTCCAGAGGAGTTAAATGGCCTCCTTTCCAAAATTGAGAATTACCACCACCTGGTTTATCTCCCTTTTTTTCCAAACCAAGGGACTCGGCACGGAAAATATTCCCTCGGCCGGACCTTTCATCGTTGTCTCCAACCACGCCAGCTTTCTGGACCCCTATTTGATCGGCTATACCAGCCGTGAAAGGGAAGTGGGCTTCATGG
>CAZHFP010000009.1:29372-33666 GCA_964531065.1 uncultured bacterium | reverse complement strand
GTTTCCTCATCGAAGGGGACGGGATATTTGGCGGTAAAACAGGCCGTGCAATGGCCCTGGGGCGTTCCCTTCACCGCTTCCATCATCCCCTCCACCGACAGATAAGACAGGCTGTCCACCCGCAAATAGGATTTAATCTCGTCCTGGGTGTGGGTGGCGGCGATCAATTCTTTCCGGCTGGGAAAATCCATCCCATAAAAGCAAGGCGAGATGATCGGCGGCGAAGTAATGCGCAGGTGCACTTCCTTGGCGCCCACATTGCGGAGCATCTTCACGATTTTGCGCATGGTGGTTCCCCGGACGATGGAATCGTCAATGAGGACAATCCGTTTGCCTTCCATGGATTCCTTGACGGCGTTGTATTTCAAGCGGGCCCCGAAATCCCGGATGGTTTGGTCCGGTTCAATAAAGGTCCGGCCCACATAATGATTGCGGATGAGTCCCATTTCATAAGGAATCTTCGATTCCTCCGCGTATCCGGTCGCCGCCATGTTGGAGGAATCGGGCACCGGCACGACCACATCGGCGGAAACGTAAGCTTCCCTAGCCAATATTCTTCCCAATTGTTTACGGACCTTTTGGACGCTCGTGTTATAGATCCTCGAATCGGGCCTAGCGAAATAAATATACTCGAAAATGCACATGGAAGCCGGCGTCTTCTCAAAAGGTTTGATCGAAACCAATCCATTCTCGTTGATCAAAACGATTTCCCCCGGCTCCACATCCCGGACGTACTTGGCGTCGATGATGTCAAAGGCGCAGGTTTCGCTGGCCAAAACCCAAGCGTCGTCCAATTTGCCCAGGCAGAGGGGACGAAAACCCGAAGGATCCCGCATTCCCAAAAGCCCGTCATCGGCGAGGATCAAAAGCGAATAGGCGCCGCGGACCTTTTGGAGTGAGCTGATCAAAGCTTCCACCAGCGTGCGCTGGCTGGAACGGGCGATCAGATGAACGATCACTTCGGAGTCCACGGTAGAGATAAAAATGGAACCGCGGGCCTCCAACTCATCCCGGATGCGGCGGGCGTTCACCAAGTTTCCGTTGTGGGCGATAGCCATGTTGCCTTGGGAGTATTCCACGGCGATGGGTTGGGCGTTGCGGAGCTGGGAAGATCCGGTGGTGGAGTATCGGACATGGCCGATGGCGTTTTTGCCGGGTAATTCCTTGAAAGCTGTTTCATCAAAAATATCGGCGACGAGCCCCATGCGTTTGTAGTTGAAGAGATGCCCGTTCTCCATGGTGCAGATTCCCGCCGACTCCTGACCCCGGTGCTGGAGCGAATGGAGGCCCAGGTAGGTGATCTTAGCCGCTTCCGGGTGACCATAAATTCCAAAGACCCCGCACTGATCATGGGGTTTATCGTCGGGCAGCCATTCCTCGGACTCTAAGCGGTCTTTTGCTTGCTCATTAAATTCGTCCATGTCACCGCCGCCTTTTAAATTATGAATTTTGAATGTTAAAGTTTGAATTGATGAAGCTTTCGATTGAAAATCGAAAGCCACTAAAATTCATAATTCAAAACTCAAAATTCCTTTCCCGGTTTTCGGGAAGGGTTATGCCATCATCTTTTCAATGCTCGTAAAAAACAAGTCCGCCAATTCCTTAACGGGTACCTTTAGCTCATCTATCACCAATGAGTCTCCGCCCACCTCCCCGATTTTAACGAAGGGAACGCCCTGATTTTTCGCCAAGGCCTCCACTTGAGAAACTTTTTCCGGCCCGCAGGAGATAATCGCGCGGGATTGGGCTTCCCCGAATAATCTTCCGTCTAATCTTCCGCTTCCCGGCAATGAAACCTTAACTCCCCGCACACCCGCCTCGTGGGTAATCCCCGTCATACAGCATTCCGCCAAGGCCACCGCAAATCCGCCGTCAGAACAATCATGGGCGCTTTGAACCAGCTTTTGGTCCGCCAAGGCCCTTAAGACTTGGTGGAGTTTCAGTTCCGCGTCTAAGTCTAACTTAGGACAAGGACCGGTCTTTTTTCCATGGGCAACCTGTAAATAACGGCTGCCGCCGATGGAATCGCCGATATTTCCCAACAAATAAACTTCGTCGCCGTCTTGTTTGAACCATTGGGTCACGGCCTTTTCCACATCGGCGAAAAGACCCATCATGCCGACAATCGGCGAGGGATCAATGGGGCCGGATGGGTTTTCGTTATAAAGCGAGACGTTGCCCCCCGTGATAGGGATATTAAAGGCCCGGCAGGCGTCACCCAGCCCCGCGATGGCGCGGTCAAAGTAATAAAACACCTCGGGTTTTTCCGGGCTTCCAAAGTTAAGGCAGTCCGTCATGCCGATAGGCTCGGCCCCGGAACAGGCGATATTGCGGGCCGCTTCCGCCACCACAATCTTCCCGCCTTCGTAAGGATCAAAAGAACAATAGGACCCCAAACCGTCAATGGCCATAGCCAATCCCAATTTGGTTCCCTTGACCCGGATGACCGCCGCGTCCGATCCGGGACGAATAAGAGTGTTCGAGCGGACCATGTGGTCATACTGGCGGTAAACCCAGCGCTTGCTGGCGATAGTCGGGTCGGAAATTAACTTCAATAAAACGCCTTGTAAATCCTTGGGGACCGGAACGGTTTTTTCGTCAAACTCGCGGTGTTGTTTCAAAATGGCCGGCTCCGATTTCGCCGGATGGTAGATAGGCGCTTCCGTTAAAGAATCCGCTGGGACATCCGCGACAACCTTCCCGTTTTCCTTCACCACCATGCGGCCTGTATCGGTCACGACCCCAATGGTGGCGGCGTGGAGGTCCCACTTCGCCAGGATGTCATGGACCTTTTGCTCGCAGCCTGGCTTGGCCACCAAAAGCATGCGCTCCTGGGATTCGGAAAGGAGGATTTCATAGGGCGTCATTCCCTTTTCTCTCTGAGGGACCTTGGCCACGTCAATTTCAATACCGGCGCCGCCCCGGCTGGCCATTTCACAGGTCGAGCAAGTGAGGCCCGCCGCGCCCATATCCTGGATGCCGATTAATAGATC
The DNA here is from genome assembly GCA_964531065.1 of uncultured bacterium. GTDB lineage: Bacteria > Oederibacteriota > Muellerivitia > Muellerivitales > Muellerivitaceae > PALSA-1180. The sequence continues at coordinate 30,673 of CAZHFP010000009.1, read as the reverse complement.
CCCGTGAATGAGTTCCAGGGTGGCTTCCATGAGGAGTTTTTCCATAAAGGGGTCCGCGACTTGGACCGCGCTGCGTTTTTCGGTGGATTCATCCGTAATTTCGGTTGAGGCGAAGGTCGCCCCGTGAATGCCGTCCCGGCCGGTGGTGGCCCCGATGTAAATGACCGAATTGCCGATGCCCGTGGCCTTGCCCCGGATAATTTGATCATGCCGCACCAGCCCCACGCTCATAGCGTTTACCAGACAGTTCTCGCTGTAGCTTTCGTCAAAAACCACTTCCCCCGCCACCGTGGGGATGCCCATGCAATTGCCGTAATCCGCGATGCCGTGAACCACACCGGTAAAAAGCCGTCTTACCTTGGGATCGGTCAGGGGGCCGAAGCGGAGCGAGTTCAAGGAAGCGACAGGCCTGGCTCCCATGGTGAAGATATCCCGTAAAATGCCGCCAACACCCGTGGCAGCACCCTGGTAGGGCTCGATGGCGGAGGGATGATTATGCGATTCCACTTTAAAGGCCACCGCCCAGCCCTCGCCGATATCGACGATGCCGGCGTTTTCACCGGGACCCTGAAGGACTTTCGGGCCCTTCGTGGGCAGATTTTTCAAAAGCGCGCGAGAATGCTTGTAGCCGCAATGCTCGCTCCACATGACCGAGTAGAGGCCCAGTTCCGTTAGATTGGGTTTGCGCCCCAAAATTTTTAAAATCCGGTCGTATTCATCCGGCTTGAGGCCGTGCTCCTTAATAATCTTAGGAGTGATCTCGATTTCCGTAATGGCACCGCTCATCGGATGCCTACCTGGGCAGCCAAAATGGACTTCCAGATAAACAGGCCGTCGCTGCTTCCCAAGATTTTCTCTCCCGATCGGTCGGGGTGGGGCATCAGGCCGAAGACGTTTCGTTTTTCGTTGCAGATGCCGGCGATATTCTCCAGGGATCCGTTGGGATTGGATTCCGCCGTCAAATTTCCCTTTTCGTCGCAATAGCGGACAATGATTTGCCGTTGTTCTTCAAGTTTTTTTAGGCCTGGCTGGTCGATGAAATAATTGCCTTCTCCATGAGCGATGGGGATTTTTAATACCTGTCCCTTTTGGCAGGCGCTGGTGAAGGGCGTGTCCGTTTGCTCCACCTTGATATAAACATTTTGACAGAGGAACTTGAGCCCTTTGTTACGTAAAAGGGCGCCCGGAAGAAGCCCTGCTTCGCAGAGAATCTGAAATCCGTTACAGACGCCGATCACCAGACCGCCCTTGGCGGCAAAGTCCGCGACTGACTTCATCACAGGGGAAAAACGGGCGATCGC
>CAZHFP010000009.1:19908-29272 GCA_964531065.1 uncultured bacterium | reverse complement strand
CCTTGGCGGCAAAGTCCGCGACTGACTTCATCACAGGGGAAAAACGGGCGATCGCCCCCGTGCGAAGATAATCCCCGTATGAAAACCCACCGGGAATAAGGACGCAATCGGGATTTTTGAGGTCCGTATCTTTATGCCAGATCATTTCCACGGGCTGGCCCATAACTTCGCGCAGGACATACTCGCCGTCATGGTCGCAATTGGATCCCGGAAAAACCGTTAAGGAGAATCTCATACTGTAAAACCCCTTTTAAACACGAAGGCACGAAGAACACGAAGAAAGCCATAAAAAACCGTCATAGGTTCTTGGCATTGCTTCGCGTCCCCCGTGTCTTCGTGGTTCACTTTTTCTCCACCGTAAAACGATAGGACTCGATGTTCGGATTGGCCAGGAGCTTATCGCAGATTTCATCCGCTTGTTTCTTCACCTCGGCCTCGGAAAGGGCGCCATCGAATTCTAATTCAGTGAACTTCCCCATCCTTACCCCCAGTACACCCTTGTACCCCATTTGATTAAGGGCCCTTTGGACCGTGGCGCCCTGGGGATCCATGACGGACGGCTTCAACGTGACGAAAACACTGACATGCCAATTCATCGTTCGCTCCGCTCTCTTAGGCGCCAGGTTCTAGGTACCAAGCCAAGCTGGAACCTGACACCTTGAACCCAGAACCTGTTTTTAAAGTATTCCCGCCCGTTTCAAGACATAATCCACGTTCTTCAAATGATAAGTAAGGTTGAAACATTCCTCGATCTCCAATGGTGAAAGAAGATCAGTCACTTCCGGATCTCCCTCAATCAACCGACGGAAGTTCGACTCGCTTTTCCAGGCTTTCAGGGCATTCCGCTGCACCATGGCGTAAGCCTTCTCACGGCTGGCCCCTTTTTTCACCAGGGCCAAAAGAACCTGCTGGGACGAGACCAACCCCTTGGTCAGCTGGATATTGCGCATCATCCGCTCGGGGTAAACATTAAGCCGGTCCATCACATCAATAAATTTCGCCAGCATATAATGTAAAAGAATGGCGGAATCGGGCAGGATGATCCTTTCCGCCGAGGAATGGGTGATGTCCCTTTCGTGCCAAAGGGACACGTTTTCCAACGCCGCGAGCGCGTATCCTCTGACCACCCGGGCCAAACCCGCTACCCTCTCGGCCGTCAAGGGATTGCGCTTGTGGGGCATGGCCGAGGATCCCTTTTGGCCCTCCGAGAAATATTCTTCCGCTTCCAGTATTTCGGTCCGTTGGAGATTCCGGATTTCAGTCGCGAATTTTTCCAAGGAAGAGGCGATAACCGCCAGGACGGAAAGAAAATAAGCGTGGCGGTCGCGCTGGAGTGTCTGAGTGGAAACGGGCGCGGGTTTTAACTTCAGAATTTTACAAATGTACCCCTCAACCCGAGGGTCGATATTGGCGAAGGTGCCGACCGCTCCCGAGACCTTCCCCACGGCGATCTGTTCCCGGGCATGCCGCAAGCGGTCTATATTTCGGCCCACCTCATCGTACCAAAGCGCCATTTTGAGGCCGAAAGTGACGGGCTCGGCGTGGACCCCGTGGGTGCGGCCGATCATCATGGAGTAGCGGTGTTTTTTCGCCTGCCGCCGGAGAATTCCCCGGAGCTTCTCGAGGCTTTTCATTAAAAGATCGGCGGAAGCGGTTAATTGAATGGCCTGGGCCGTGTCGACCACATCCGTGGAAGTGAGGCCCATGTGAATAAAACGAGAGGAGGGACCGACAAACTCCGCCACCGAGGTGGTGAAGGCTATCAGGTCATGGTTGGTTTTGCTTTCGATTTCTTCAATACGTTTGAGGGAAAATTTGGCTCGTTTCTTAATGACGGCCATGTCTTTTTTGGGAATCCGGCCCAGTTTTGTCCAAGCCTCGCAAGCCGCCACTTCCACCTTAAGCCAGGCTTCATACTTGGCTTGCTCCGACCATAGGGCTCCCATTTCCGGCAAGGTGTAGCGGGGTATCAAAAAAACTCCTTAAAAGAAAAAATAAAATCTAAGCCGGTTTCAATTTCAAAACCGGAAGTTGAAAGCTTAAATCTTCTTTTGTCAAAATCGGCCGGTGAGCGGAGAAAGGAATACAGCGAGGAAAACGAGGACAGTATAAAAGAAAGCGGGCTTTCTACCAACAAAAAAACCCTTTTCCGCGAAACGAATTGGGTTCAAGAAGACCCTAACAAAATTAAACCGCGGCCACTCCCTTGACTTCCGGAATCTGTTCAAGCACCACCCGCTCAATGCCTTTCATCAGGGGCGGCATCGAACGGGAGCAATCCGCGCAAGCGCCGCTCAACCGAACACGGAGGATTCCCTGTTCATTTATTTCGATAAACTCAATGTCCGCTCCCTCCGCCCGCAGGAAGGGCCGCAATTCATCCAAAACAGCTTCAATTCGTTCCCTCATGGGATAACCCTTCCCGCCGCCACTATTTGAGGCTGATATTGGCCCGCCAAAGCGAGACGAGCGTCCCCAGACAACGGACCGCTTCTTCCACCACGCTCAAGGAGCTGTTCCCCAAACCGCAAGAAGTGGAAAAATGGGACCGGCCGATTAATTCTTCGCGGACGAACCGTTTTTTAAGCAGCGTGTCAAAAGCATCCTCCCAGAGGCCGAACAATTCCGCTGGATCGGGAAAGGCTCCCCTGGACATCCCGGTGGGAACCAGCCCCCAAGAAACCATGCCGCCCCGGTGAATAAATTTTCGAAGGCCCTCTGGGTTTTCTAAAAGCTGAGGCATGTGCCGAAAAGCGTCAAAATGAAAAATTTCCACGGGAAGTTCGTAGGCCCAATCCCAAGGGCCCTGGCCGCAGCTATGGAGGCCCGTGATGACGCCTTCTTCCTGAAGGGCCTCAAAAACACCCGTCAACCAGCCTTGGATTTCACTCCACTCCAGTCCATAGGATTCCGGCTGGAACCGGCCGTTGAGGGAGGGCTCGTCCATGAAAAAAACCACGGGCTTGCGCAGAGCGGACAATTTCCGGGACTGCCAGCGGCAATGCATCAATACATATTCCACTAAAGTTTTCATGGATTCTTTGGAAGCCAACAGCGGGGTTCCATTTTCATGTTGAAGCGTCAGGCCCAAAGAAACCGGACCGATAAACTGCCCCTTCACTGCCGCCGCATGACTGGAAATAAAGCGGCCCGGATCATTTAAAAAAGTGAAGAATCCCGACGCCTCATCCGGCTTGAAAGCCGCCCGATCCAAACGATTTTCCAGATTTTCATTTTTCAAGGCTTCAAGGGCTTCCGACAAATCCCAGGACGAAAGGGTGAAAACAGGCTGGTCGGGCGCGGGCCAACTTAATCCAGGCAGCCCGGACAGGCCTTGGCGGGTCATCTGTTCTTTCGGTGATTTTTTCGGAAGTTGGGGCCAAGCGGGTATTTCAGGAAAAGCCCTCAACTGGGTTTGAACCGCGCTGACAGGGTCCAACCCGGGCAAGGAACCCATAGCAATCCGTGAGCCTTCCCTCAATCCATCCAAGAGGGCCCCTCCCAGGAACAATCCGAGAAGTGGTCAAAATGATGGCGGGCGGTTAAATCCAAATGCAGCGGAGTGACCGAAACATAGCCTTCTCCGACTTTCGCCACATCGGATTCGGGCAGCTCGGAAGACGGCTCGCTGGGGCTGTTGAGGATGTAGTTGAAGTGGTCTTTCAATTCTCCATGGCGTTCCAGGTCGTCCACATGCCGAAATTTTCCCTGGTGTGTTATGACGATACCTTTGATCCCAGAGGCGTCCGTAGGCGGAACGTTGATGTTGAGCATGGTTCCTTCGGGCATGCCCCGGTCGAAAATCCATTCGGCGATTTTCTTGGAAACCTGGGCGCTGGCGCTGAAATCCTTAAAGGTGTGGCTGGTGAGTGAGACGGCCATCGCGGGGATCCCCAGCAGAACGCCCTCCGCGGCCGCCGCCACCGTTCCTGAATAGAGGATCAAACTGCCGTAATTAGCCCCCTGATTGATCCCGGAAATGACCAAGTCCGGCTTCCAGGGCAGCAGCCTTAAAACAGCCGTTCTCACGCAATCGGCCGGGGTGCTGGAAATCCGAAAGGCCCATTCCGCTCCAGGCCAAGGTGAAGAGAGGACTTTAAAAGGACGGTTGAGGGAAATGGAATGACCGGTGGCGCTGGCCTGCTCATTCGGCGCGGCGATGGCGATTTCACCTAAAGGGCTTACGGCGTCAAAAAGAGCCTTGAGACCCGGCGCGTCGAAGCCATCATCGTTGGTCAGGAGAATACGCATGAACTCATTATAAACAAATTAGGAATTGGGAATGCGGAATTAGGAATGAAAAACTTAAAATAATTTCAGACAAGTGATTTGGAACCCACCGCCGAAGGACGCATAAAGTTGTGTCAAAAACCGAATGAACGCACAGACCGCGGCCGGAATTTTAAAATTCCTAACTCCTAATTCCGCATTCCTAATTCTGACCGGGCACCGGTCAGAATATGTCGCCAAGATTAAAGTGAAGCGTTCCGCCCCGGGGGGCGGCGGAGGTGGTTAAGTCCGTGTTGACAGGAAATCCATAGTCCAAACGGATCGCGATTAAGGTGCCGGGAATGGTCAACCGGAGTCCCGCGCCCGTTCCGAATTGAATTCTGGATTCATCAGACCCAATATTCATGGGAGATGACCAAGCGTCGCCCGCGTCAAAGAAAATCACGCCCCGCAAGGGGCCGGCGATTTCATGCTTTAACTCGGTATTGGAGACGAATAAGGCGTTTCCGCCGGTAACGACCACCGCGTTGCTTCCCACGCTTCTTTCGGTATAGCCCCGGATCGTGTCTGTCCCGCCCGCGTAAAATTTCTCGAAAACAGGGACGTCCGTGTACCCGTGACCCATAAACCAATAGCCCTGGGCCGCGCCAAAGCGGACATGTTCGCCGAAAACAAATCCCGCCGGCAGGGGGATGAAATGGCTGGTATCTTCCAAAGTTTTAATGAAGTTCGTGTCCCCCTGCATGGGGCCTCCGGCGAACTCAATGGAAAGCTGGTGCTTCCAGCCGGTGGTGGGATCAAAATAATTATCCCGGCTGTCATAAACAATACGGGGCGTGAGGCTGCTGGTCCAAACATTGCTTGGAGGAATATAATTGGGTGCCCCGATAATGGTTTCGCCCGAACCGATGTTATTAATTTGGACGTTCTGAAGGGAGTAGGTCCCGAAAACGCTCCAATAACGGTCCAGCCGCCGGCCCAAACCAATGGATCCTCCCGTTTGATATTCATCATATAACTGAGTGGATCCGGTGGCATCGGGTACCGAATTCGTGTAAGTGCGTTTCGTGGAAAAGAGATTTACGCTCAGGGAAGTTCTTGTATTAAAAAGCCAGGGCTCCGAAAAACCGATGTTGAAGCTGGTCCGGGAGGCGCCGAATTCCACTTCCAGGTTGGCATGCTGACCCTTTCCAAATAAATTCGCCTCTTCTAATTTGACGTTCCCCACGAATCCGTCCACGGAACTGTAGCCGCCGCCCACGCTGATGGAGCCGGTATGCCGTTCCTTTACCCTAAAAACCAAAACTTCCTTCCCTGCCGCGTCGCCCGGCTCCACTTCCGGGTTCACCTCGTCAAAAAAACCAAGGTTATAAAGATTCTGGGCCGACAAGCGTATTTTTGCCGCCTCAAATTTATCCCCCGCCTCAATGACCAGTTCACGGCGGATAACATAATCCCGGGTCTTATAATTGCCCACAATTTTCACGTCCTGGACATAGGCCACTTGCCCCTCGACAACCTCGAAGGAAATATTGGTTTTTTTCAATTCGTCGTCGTAATCCAAAGCCGGGGTAATGTTGGAATAAATATATCCCTTGTCCGCGAACAGGGTCCTCATTTTTTTCGTGCCCTCATCCAGATCTTTCTTTCTTAAAAGATCCCCTTTTTTTAAACCAAGGGCCTTCAAAAGATCCTCATCATCAAAAAGGACGTTGCCGTGAAACTTAATATCGCCGACGGTGTACTTTTCACCCTCTTTAACCGTGATCGTGAGGAACACTTTCTTCTTTTCCAATTCCATTTTTTCCGAATGGTCGACAACCACGGCCTTTAAATAGCCCTCATCGTGGTAAAAGTCCTCAATCTTTTTCAGATCATCGTTTAAGGAATCGGGTTTGTACTTATCCCCTTCCCGGTTGTCCTTCAGCTGGTCCGCGACTTTTTTTCCGCTAAAAGCTTCCGCGCCGATCACCGTGACGCCCCCGACTTTTATCTGGACGCCTTCGTTGATCACAAAGGTGACCTCCACCGTGTTTTTGTCATCATCGACCTTGGTTTTAGCGGCCACGGTAGCGTTGGAATAACCCTCGTCCAAATACAGCTTTTTGATCGCGGCCACGTCGCCGTTCACCTTGTAGGGGTCGAAAGCGGCCTTCAAGGCCGTTTTGATTTCATCTTTGAACTTGTTCGCGTCCCATTTCTTGTTCCCCTGATAACGGAGGGCGCTCACCAGCGGGCGTTCGGCCACTTTAAAGGTAAGAATAACTTCTCCGGTTTTAGCGCCCGGCTCGGCGTCCGCCTTGACGTCTTTGAAATCGCCCATGGAGAAAAGATTATGGATATCCATCCGGACGCGTCGAAGGGAAAAAACATCGCCCTCTTTTTCGATAATGTGCCCGTAGATCAGGAGAGAGGAGACATTTTTATTACCGTCAATTTTAATGGCGGATATTTTCAGCGAGGATTCGTCAGAAACCGGATCCGCTGAAAAAACCAACGCCGGAGCCGAAAAAAGGACTACCAATAAAAGAAAAAAACAGAGATGTGGGCGTGGACGGAAAGCGTTTAAAAACAAGTTTTTATCCCCCGAAATTCCTATTTCAATTCCCATTTGTGGGCAATGCAAGGCCAAGGAAACCAGTAGCAAATGGCGCGTATTCTAACACGGTCAAACGAAAAACCGCAATTGATTATCCGGTATTTCACCCCCATTAGACGCTTGGACACCCTGAAAGGGTGCGTGGGTTCGAAAGACTCCTATTCTTCTGGGTTGACGGGGCTTAGTTTCAGTTCTCGGATCGTTTCGTTTTGGTTCGGGTCCTTCACCGAAATTTGGATTTTATATTCCAAACTTGGATTCAAATTTTCAACTACCTTCAGGTGATCGTAGACATAGTCGCCATCCTCTTTGATGTCTTGGACTAAATTATCGTCCGAATCAAAAATCTTAATTTCGCCTTTGGTCACCTTGTCCGTTTCCCAGACCATTCGCGTTTTTCCCAAACCCATGGGAGTCGCATCGCATTGGATAAATCTTGGCTTTTCCTTGTCTCCCTTTTTGGGGCTTATGATGTCGGGCAGGGGCTGGTTAAATTGCGCCATGACGCTGGTCTCCTGCTGGCTGTCGCTCTCCCGGCTTCCGGTGAGGGCGTTTAATGAAAGGGATTTGGAAATGTCGTATTGAATGCCGAGTTGCGCCTGGGTCCCCGTCTTGTCCGAGTAAATATCCCGATTTAAACCAAGATTCGTCAACACCGACAATCGCGGATCCAAGGATTTTCTCAGACGCAAAGAAAGCGCCGGAATTTTCCCCCCAGCTAAGCTATTGCCTGACGGATCCACGATGGGGCCGGTATCCGTCGTAGCATTGGAGCCAGAACCCACCAAGCCCGATCCCAGCTGCACATCCACATCCAGGCCTCCGATGGCTTGGCCGATGGGGCGGACAAAGGTGGTCACCCTATTCGAAACCATCCGTGCAATCGCGTCGAGGGCCGCTTGGCCGGCGATGGTTCCGAATTTTTGTTGATAAGCAGCCTGTAATTCCTCCGGGGTGTAATTCGTCTTGTTGCCGTTGGTCAGACCGGTCATATCCTGGCCGAACATGATGTAGGACAAAAGTATCTTTTGAGCCGCGTCCGGATCGTTCGAACTGAAGCGCGGAGTTGAATCCAAAGTAAACTGGATGTCCCCGAAAGTCCCCTTGAAATCGACCCAAATGTCCACGTCCGACTTACGGGTCCCTCCCGCGGAAGCGTATTCCACGTTCAAAAGTTTATCCGTGGCGTGGCCGCTCATGTAGGGAGCCTTCCCCTTGGGCATGAAAATGGAAGCCTGCTGTATCTTGAATTCGTGGCCTAGGTAGCGCAGCCAGCCTTCCTTGGACCCGGCGCCACCGAGACAATTGATGCCGGGGGCCTCGGGCGTCTTGTCCGAGTCCTTGCCGTTGATTTTGAGCTGATCTCCCGGATCGATTTTAAGGTCCATGTATTGGCCGGCGAAATCATTCGAGTACCAGGCGTTGTTGCCCGAAACCAGGTTCAAGTCGAAGGTAACATTTCCCAGGGCGTTATAGGTTACGGTTTTTCCGTTTTTCTCCTTCGGCGGAAAGGTGTAATGACCGCTTTGCAAAAAAGCCGTCCCCACTACTTTCGGCCCCGTCAAGGGCCCCACGATCTGGAGGGCGTCTTCCCTGGTCGCACCGTAAAATTGAATTTCACCCCATTCGGTCTCATCCATAATCCCGTCGATATGTAAATAAAGCCCCTTTTCCCCTACCGTCCGAACGCTTAAATCGAGATATTGGGGGATAAAATTATCCAGGACCATCTTGGTTTGTTCGATGGGAGGCGAGGTAATGAACACCCTTCCCTGACCCACGCGCCCGTTTAAATCCTCTATTACCAACTTGTTATCCCGGACCTTAATCCGCCCGTTAATGTCATCCACCGAATGGGCGAAACTTCCGTTGGGAACCATGGAGGCTTTCGAAATATCCAAGTCCATCTTGAGGACCGGGTCATCCAAGGTTCCTCCCACATGGGCGGAAAAGTTCATTTCACCCGAGGCTTTTTTAGCCATACCCGCAAGAAGGATGAGGGAAAAATCCCCCTTGTCCATTTCCGCGTTGATGTCCATTTCCTGGTCATGGACCTTCAGCCATTCGGTTTTCGTGAAGGCTGCCGGGGCTTTTCCCCAGACATTAAAACTAAAAAGACCCTTCCGGCTGAGCGTCAGGGGCGTTTCCGCGCTTCCGAGCATCAGAATGTTTCCTTTAGTTTTCAATTGTCCGTCCAAAAGGTCAAACTGCAATTCCCCGATTTTCCCATCGGAAACCGTAAGCGATGTCGTAAAAACGGGGTTATCCAATGTCCCGTCAAAGATCAGGTGATAATTGCCGGTCCCGCTCAAGGGAAAATCTGGCAAAAGCCATTTCCCTATCGACTCAATGGGAATGTGGTTGGCGTCGGAAACGAGATGGCTCGTTCCCTTCAAATCCAGGGTTCCGTCCACAGAAAAGGATCCCAGGGAGTGCTCCAGATGAATATTCCGGAAAACAACCTTACTGCCCTGGGACACATCCAACTGACCGACCAGCTGGGTTTCCTCGTTGGGCAAGGGCTTGAATTCAATG
>CAZHFP010000009.1:10832-19808 GCA_964531065.1 uncultured bacterium | reverse complement strand
ATCCAACTGACCGACCAGCTGGGTTTCCTCGTTGGGCAAGGGCTTGAATTCAATGATTTTTTTATGCACCTGAATCGCCAAGGCGAAGGGCGCGGGAGTTTTTTCACCAGGTTTTGTTTGAAGGATTGAAAGTATTCCATCGAAAGTCGGGCGGGCTTCTTTTTCCTCCAAAGCCAGCCGGCCGCTTAAGTTGATCTGGCTGGTAAAGTTTAAAACCCCGATCGGCACATCCTGGGTCGACCCCGAGAGGTCAAGGACCGCGATCGTCGAGTCCTGGGAATCCAACTGAACGCTCCCTTTCTCAATGTTGATCTGACCCTTGGACAGATTGATGTGGTTTTTCCCCAGCAGGATTCCCTTTTTGGAAGCGGAAAAATTGAGATCCGCGGATGGAACTTGATTCGTGTCGTACTGGAGATTCTCGCCCGAGGCGGAAAATCCAAAAGTCGGGTCGTAGAGCATCCCGGAAATGGACAAATTACCGTTGATCTGACCCGATACCGCGTGTTTCTCCGTGTCGATTTTCGCGAAAGCCACCAGGTTCTTGAGCTTCATTCTTTGAAAAGGCCCATTGATGGCGATTTTACTTTCCGAATCCCAAAAAGCCTTGGGGGATTCCAAGGTGCCCGAAAGCGCGTATTTGGTTTCGCCGGAGGCAAGCGCCAAACTCAAGGCCGCTTTTTTCTTGTTGCCGTCCGTGGTAAATTCCAGCTTGTCAAAATTGATGCCTTGCACGCTTCCATTGACCACGGAAAATTGGCCGGCCATAGGAAGGTCATCAAAGGAACCTTTTTTGACCTGCAATTGTCCTGAAATTTTTCCGGTGGTTTTGAGGGCTGGAGGGAAAAACTGGGTTATTTCCCCCACTTCCGACAAAACAACCGGCTCAATCTTGAGCAAGGCTTCAATGGTCGGCGGGCTGGCGGCCCAGTCAAAAACCGCCGAACCAGCGATCGCTTTACCAATCCTTACCTTTCCTTTGACCACCCGGTTCACGCTGGACGCGGTCATGGAAAAATCGTTGAAATGAAAGACGTTGTTTTTCAAATCCTTAAGGGCGATGGAGGCCGAAGTGAAGGAACCGTCCCAATCATCCAAAAACGCGTCGCCGATCTTGGCCTGCCAAAGAAAATCTCCGGAAAGATAAGGGCCTTTGCCCAATTGAAATTCCCGAGCCTCGATTCGCAAATTCATGACTCCGGGCGAGGACTTTCGGTCCCAGGAACCCGCGGCCGTCAAGGTATGGGATCCCTGTGTAATTTTAATTTTTTTAATCAGGAGCTTATCCTGATCCTGATTGATCAGGGCTTCCACTTGATCCGCTTCCCAATCCCCCACCTTCAGGTCCTCAATCTTCCCATTTCCCTCCAAAATCGGATCTCTTAGCAAACCCGTCAAACGGGCGTGTCCGGTGAATAATCCCGCCAAGGGCTGTGGCGGGTTATCCCAACGGGTGATGGCCGCGATCATATTGATGGGGAACCCTTTCGAATCCATGGTCAAATCCGTTAAGGAATCCTGACCCAATCCCAGTTTTCCAACGGCTGAAAACATCTCGCCAAAGGTGCAGGTTTTAAAATGAAGTTCGTCCCCTTCCCAATCCAGGGAAACGTCCATCGGAACCGGCTCTTCCATCCCCGGGAGGAGCACCTCGGGCGAGGAGAACAAAATGGAAGTGCGGGGCGCTTTGGGCGTTCCTCCGACCAAAATTTCCAATCCCACGCGGCCGGTAATATCGGGAAATTGATCATTAAAAAACGGGAGGTCTTGAAGAGCGATATCCTGGCCCTTCACTTGCACGCGAATGGTTTGAGCCTCGTCTTTCGGCCAGGTACCCTGTCCCGTCAACTTCCCTGATTTTTTACTGGTGGAAAAGGAAAACTTACGCAATTCCCACAAATCGTCTTTTTCAAAAATTTCAGCTTCCAGCCGGGCTTTCTCATCAATGACCGCCGAGAGGGTTGTTTTTTGTTCGGACCGCTGAAGGCTGGCGTTGACCGCGTAATGGACCTGGACGTTCCTGAGGGTGCGGGTCAAGGTTATTTGGCTCTTGGCCGACAGAAGCGGCTTCTCTAAGGTCCCACTCACGACCGTATCCACATCACCCCGGCCTTCCATTCCGGAAATCCCAAGGGTCGCGGCAAGTTTTTTGGCGTCGATATTTTTCAAGAGGGCTTTTAACGAAACCGGCGCGTCTTTTTCCCCGGAGAGAGACATAAAACCATTCGCCTGAAAATCACCGCCATAAAGTTTTCCAACCGCGTCATAAAGTTTGAAATTTCCACCCTCATAACCAGCCTTCGCCGAAAGCGAATCCAACTGCCATTTTCCGACATGGGAAGGGCCTAGTTCGGCGGCTCCCTGAAACACCGGATTCGACAAGGGGCCCGCCGCGGCCAGCGTGGCGGTTCCGGTTCCATCCACTTTCAAATCTTTCAGTTTGAGGATTTCCGAAAAAACACTCCCTAAGAACAATTGGTCGGTGGTGGTCCGAACGGCGATGGGCCGGCCGTCAAAAGGAATGACTCCCGATGCCCGCCAGGGAGTTTCACCTAACCGAAAATGAATTTCGCCAGGAACATTAATATCCGTGGGCCGGATAAAGGCCCGCCCGGAAATTTGGGAAAGGGTGATGGAAGTCGGCGCGGGCGATCTAATAGAGGCTTGGATCAAGTCAGTTTTGGCGTCAAACCAAAGTCCCCGGCCCGGCTGAAAAACCACCGGGCTTTCCGCGTCGATGGTTCCCGATTCCAACTCCCAGCCCGCCAGCTCCTTCAGGACGGAATGGACGGAAGCCAAGGGCCATTTATCCAAAACCATTTTTCCCGAAATCTTCAGCGACTCAAGATGAAGGCTTCCATTAAACCGAAGCGTCCCCAGACTGTTGGCTTCCGGCGAGTGGGCCTGAAATACCAAGCCCCAAGTCGCTCCATTTTCGGTCGAAGCGTCAAAATTCAGGTCGCTCAGCATCTGGTTGGGCGTCTTATCAGCCTGAACGGAAAAAGATCCCTGGGACACGAAAATTTTGGGCACGGGCAGTAATATCAATGGGGCGTTCGGCGCGGACGCGGCGGCGGATACGGGAACGGACGGAGCGGCGGGCGGCTCCGTCTTAACAAGGACAACGGCCGGCCGGAGGAATGAAAGGCTCTCAAAACATTGTTCGAGGGGCTTACGATGAAATAATAGATTGAACAACTCGACATTGACCGAAATTCGATCCACGGTCAAATGGGTTTCCCAAGGACTGCCCGGGATCGTCATGGCGACATGACGCAAAACCACGTTTCCCATGAAGCCGCCGCGAAGGGATCCGATAGAAACCGGAGAATGAACGGCCTTCGCCAGTTCCCTTTCAATGACAGGGCGGAGTTTGGCGTTAACGATCAGGTCTTGGAAAAGAAAATAAGCGCTGACCAGAAGCCCCACGGTCATTCCCAATATCCAATACCAACGCAGCCTTCGAGAACGTCTTCGATGATCGGGGGAGTTCTTGGTGAAGCCAGAAGAGGGGTCAGGCTTCGCGCGCATGGGAACCCGGCTTAAACAGCCGCGGGAGACGCAGGCAGGGCTGATCCGGTCACAAAGACCAGCTTATCTCCAGCCGATCTCAAGACCAAATCCTGCCCTTCTTTGGCGCTTCCACGAAGCAACTCTTCGGCCAAATTGTCTTCCACGTATTTTTGAATGGTCCGCTTCATCTGCCGGGCCCCGTAAACCTTGTCATAGCCCTTCTCAATGAGGAAGTCCCGGGCCGAATCCTCCAGCCGCAGGGTGATATTCTTTTCTTTGAGGCGGTTTTGGACATCGGTGAGCTGGATATCGACGATCTTTTCGATATGCGCCCTTTCCAACGGATGGAAAATAATGATGTCGTCAATGCGGTTCAAGAACTCCGGATTGAACATTTTTTTCAGCTCGACGTGAATTTTGTTCTTCATGCTGTCGAAAGGAATATCGGACGAGTCCGGATTAAACCCGAGGTTTTTTTCAACGCCGATTTCCCTGGCGCCCAGGTTGCTGGTCATGATGATGACCGTGTTGCGGAAGTCCACGACGCGGCCCAGGCTGTCCGTCAGGCGGCCATCCTCGAGGATCTGGAGCATGACGTTGAAAATTTCCGGATGGGCCTTTTCGATCTCATCAAACAAAACCACGCTGTAGGGTTTGCGGCGGACCTTTTCGGTCAACTGTCCGCCCTCATCGTGGCCCACATAACCCGGAGGCGCTCCCGCCAGGCGGGAGACATTGAATTTTTCCATGTACTCGCTCATATCAAAACGGATCAGGGCGTCCTCGTCGTCAAAAAGGAACTGGGACAGGGCCCTGGCCAATTCGGTCTTTCCCACGCCCGTAGGTCCCAAAAACATGAAACTACCGATGGGTTTTTTCGGATTTCCAATTCCGGCGCGGCTGCGGCGGATGGCCTTGGAAATGGACACGATAGCCTCTTCCTGTCCCACAACCCTTTTGTGGAGCTCCTCTTCCATGCGCAGGAGCTTTTCACTTTCTTTTTCGCCCAGCTTAATCATGGGGATTCCGGTCCACTTCGAGGCGACATAAGCGATATCTTCCCAAGTCACGACCGCTTCTTCCTTGGACTTCATGGCTTCCCACTTCTCTTTTTCTTCCTGTAATTTCTGGCGCATTTTCTTCATCTTGTCGCGAAGGTCGGCGGCGCGCTCAAATTCCTGGGTTTTAATCGCTTCTTCTTTTTCTTGTTTGATCCGCTCGACGTCCTTTTCCAAAGTACGGATTTCGGGCGGCATGGTAGTAATGCGAAGACGCGTGCGGCTTCCCGCCTCGTCAATCAAGTCGATGGCCTTGTCCGGCAGGAAACGGCCGGAGATGTAGCGGTGGGACAATTGGGCCGCAGCGTCGATGGCGTCATCGGTGATACGGACACGGTGATGGGCCTCATAGCGGTCCCTCAAACCCTTGATGATCTGGACGGTCTCGTCCACCGAAGGCTCATCCACCATGATCATCTGGAAACGGCGTTCCAAGGCGCCGTCCTTCTCGATGTACTTGCGGTATTCATTTAAAGTCGTGGCGCCAATGCACTGCAATTCGCCCCGGGCCAAAGCGGGCTTTAACATATTGGAAGCGTCAATCGCGCCTTCTGCGGCGCCGGCTCCCACTAAAGTGTGAAGTTCATCGACAAACAAAATAACTTTTCCCGATTGGCGGATTTCGTTAATGACGGCCTTCAATCGCTCTTCAAACTCGCCGCGGTACTTGGTACCGGCCACCAGGGCGGCCAAATCCAAAGTCACGATGCGTTTATCCAGCAAGAGTTCCGGAATATTTCCTTCTTTTATACGCTGGGCCAAGCCCTCGGCAATAGCGGTCTTTCCAACTCCCGGCTCGCCGATCAAAACAGGATTGTTTTTGGTGCGGCGGGAAAGGATTTGAATGACCCGCTCAATTTCATCTTCCCGGCCGATGACGGGATCTAATTTTCCGTCCCGGGCCATCTGGGTCAGGTCGCGGCCAAAGGTATCCAGGGCCGGCGTTTTTGACTTTTTCACTTGTTTCGAGAATTTCGGGAAGGTTCCGCCCAATAGATTGATCACCATGTCGCGGGACTTCTCGTAGGAAACGCCGAGATTTTCCAAGGCTCGCGCGGCGACGCCTTCACCCTCTTGGATCAATCCTAATAGGAGATGTTCGGTTCCGATATAATTATGGCCGAGTTTTTGAGATTCTTCCGCGGCCAATTCCAAAACTTTTTTGGCCGAGGGCGTGAATTGCGGGTCGCCGATCGTCAGCGTGTCGGACGAAGGTGTGGTCAGGTTTTCCACTTCGATGCGGACGCTTTCCAAATCAACCCCCAGGGATTCCAATACAGCGACGGCGACTCCGCCACCCTCCCTGATTAGACCCAGCAGAAGATGTTCGGTTCCGATAAAATTATGATTTAACCGCCTGGCTTCTTCTTTGGCCAAGGGATTGATGACTTTTTTGGCTCTTTCCGTGAATCGTTCAAACATGGCGTTTCTCCTTGGAAGTAGCGTCTGGGCTCTATTTCAACGGAATGTCGCGGATAAATCAATGGGTCCGTCGCACGTCGTTCGTCGTCCGTCCTCCGCCAAACCATCGAATTTTGCCCTTTACCAGGTTTGTTTTTCGTTGTTGCGGACGACGAAGGACGGATAGCTGACGACGGCCTTTAAGCCGCTTCCGCGTTCTTCAGGTACAACCCTAAGATTCTGGCTCTTTCCATGGCCTCTTGTTCGGGATTCAACTCCCGAACGGCAATCTTGGCCAGGTGAGCCGGTTGTATCAAGATGAGAAGATGGTTCAAGTTTGGCAAGTCGATACCCCGTAATATTTTTTGTTCGACACCGACCCTTAGCGCGGACAAGCCGTCCAGAGCCTCCTGTAAAGTGATAATCTTGGCGTTTTTCAAGGTTCCCAGCGACCGGCAGATACGGTCCTGAAGCTTTAAACCCTCCTGTTGAAAGACCGTCTTCTGAGTCTGCAGTTCGACTTCCACAATTTGACGGGCCACCCGGTCCACATGTTCCACGATTTCCGCCCCCCTTTTCCCCAAAGAGGATTGATTGGAGATTTGGAAAAAAGCGCTGGCGATTTGGGTGGTCTCCCCCTGCAGGCCCCGAACGGTCAGGCCCACCTGGGCGACCCCCTGGAGCACCTGGGCGGCCCGGTTGGCGTAAACCAGGGCCGGCAGATGAAGCATGACACTGGCTCTCATGGCCGTTCCCAGGTTCGTGGGGCAAGCGGTCAAGTAGCCCAGCAGAGGATCTTTCGCATAATGGAGTTTTTCGCTCAACCCTTTTTCCGCTTGGCTCAAATATTGGAAGGCCTCCTTCAGGTTCAATCCTGCCCGAAAAGCCTGGAGACGAATATGATCTTCCTCATTCACCAGAAAACTTAATCCTTCCTCCGGGTCAAAGGCCACTGCCCGATCCCCCAGGCTGGCCGCGTGCTCGGCAGAGATGAGCTGATGCTCGGTTAAAAATTGCCGGTCCAGGGAAGAAATTTCATTCAACCTGACAAATTGGAGATTGGCGGCCTGTGGAAGGGTCGAAATGGCCTGATGGACTTCGGTGACCACTTCCCTTTGCTCGATAGCGCTGGAATTGTGGGGGAATTTCCTTCCCTCGAGGTTTCGGGCAAAACGAACACGGCTGGAAACCACCACCTCACAGGAAGGCCCGGTTTTCAGGAACCAATCGTTGTTGGAAGTGAGTAAATCTTCAAAGGCCATCGGAAACACCAATTTTGAATTTTGAATGTTGAATTTTAAATTGATGAAGTTTTCGATCCAAAGATCGAAAACCACCAAAATTCAAAATTATGAATTCAAAACTCAAAATTGCCCCTCCATTCTCTTTATCTCATCCCTCAGCCTCGCCGCTTCCTCGTACTTTTCATGGGCAATGGCCTCTGAAATTTTTTCACGGAGCGCCACAATTTCAGGGCGCTGAGACCTTCGCTCTTCGGCAGGCACCGGCTTTTCCGGAGCGGCAGATTCATCGGCATGCCGCACATTTCCATGAATACTAGAAACCAACGGCTCCAACACACCCTTGAATGACTCGTAACACTTGGTGCAGCCCAGCTTTCCGTTTTGTCGAAAGAAGGATAACTGATATCCGCAATGGGGGCATTGAAGCTGGGGATCCACCGTAGCCGGCTTAGTCCGGCCGGAGTTCACTTCCGTAATGGCGCCGTCATCCCAGGACATAAAATTGTTCAGGAAATCAGAAAAGGCCGAAAAGGGGTTGAAGTTGAAGGGATTCATCCCGCCCAAGGCTTGGCCCTGGGCCTGGGCACAGGGTTCGCACAGGTGCGATTGGGTGGTCTGATTTCCCACAGTCTGTGAAAAGAAAACCGTGGCGGGACGCTGCTGGCATTTTTGGCAAAGCATTATTTTTCCTGGGTTAGTTTCTTTTTTTCACAACTTGCCCGGCGTTCAGGGTCAGGATATGGTCCGCGCGTTTGGCCAAGGGCTCAAAGTGGGTCACCACAATCAGTGTGCGGCCTTCCTTTTGGCACAGTTCCCAAAGCACATCGTGGATGCCTTCGGCGGTTTTCATGTCCAGGTTGCCCGTCGGCTCATCGGCGAAGATGATTTCCGGCTCATTCATTAATGCCCTGCAGACCGCCACCCGCTGTTGTTCCCCGCCCGACAATTCTCCCGGCTTGTGATTCAGACGCTCCGATAAGCCCACATGAGCCAATAATTTCTTGGCCCGGGTCAGACAGACGTCATAATCTTTTCGCCCAATTTGTCCCGGCAGAATTACATTTTCCAGGGCCGTCAATTCCGGCATGAGGTAATGGAATTGAAAAACAAAACCAAAGGATTTGTTCCGCAGATCCGCCAGCTCATCTCCCGACATTTCATAAAGGGAATTTCCCTTGTAAAAAACCTTTCCTTCGGACGGCTGGCCCAGCCCTCCCAAAAGGGTTAGGAGCGTGCTTTTTCCCGAACCCGAAGTGCCCAAGATCACCGTGATGTCGCCGGCATCCAGATGGAAGCTGACGTCCTGGAGGGCTTTGACTTCATCGCCTTCCAAAGAATAAGTTTTGGTCGCGCCTTCAACTCTTAAAATTTCCACTAACACCCGTCCTTCGTCGTCCGACGTTGCTTTAAATTCCTAATTACTAATTCCGAATTCCTAATTGCCATCATCCAAATCGGATCGCATCCACCGGCTCCAACTTCGCCGCCTGTCGGGCCGGGTAAAGGGTCGCCAGGAAACACAGCACCACCGACATAATCGGGATGATGACATAACACGTTTTAGGGTCCACCTTCACCGGTAAGCGGTCAATGTAATAGACCATTCCCCCGCCCGGCATGGAGATAGGAACTTTGGCGATAATCTCGCAAAGAATAAACCCGCCGAAAAGTCCCACCATAATTCCCACAATACCGATCAACATTCCCTCAAAAATAAAAATAAGCGTGATGCTTTTGTCCGTCCCGCCCATGGCTTTCAA
>CAZHFP010000009.1:3130-10732 GCA_964531065.1 uncultured bacterium | reverse complement strand
AACATGACCAGGTCGTCACCCACGGCTACTTGAAGCCGCCTAGCCAACTCCGAGCCGATAAATATTCTCTCGTTCAGTCCCGCTCCATTATTCGGCGGAGTTTTTAAATCCGTGGCCTTGGCTTCCCATAAGTATTTATCCAAATCCGTAATGGCTTGCGGCCGGTCCGGATCCACTCCCCATACCATGACTCCCAAAGACCTTTCTCGTGACCGGGCCAGGGCCTGCCCTTCGATATAGGGACCGACTTCTTTGACATGCTCCATCTTGCGGATCGTGTCCGTAATTTCATTGAAGTTCGAGATGGGTCGATTCTGGAAACCGGAAACGATAATGTGGGCGTTCAGCCCCACAATTTTGGACTTGAGGTCGTCGTCAAAGCCGTTCATGACGGACAAAACGACATTGAGCGCCATGACACCAATGGCCACGCCCCCGACGGAGAGCCAGGTCAGGACGGAGATCGCCGAGCGCTTGCGCTTGGAGCGCAGGTAACGGAGGCCGAGGAATATTTCAAAAGGGTACTTCATAATTTCTTTCTCGAGTCATTTCCAAATAACGTTTAAAAAATCGTGGCCCACAATTGAAAAAAAAGACAAAGAGGAAGCGCGAATAAGGTAAAACCCACTAGACCCGGCATCGCTTCCCAAAAGGTAAGTCCTGTTTCCTTTTCAGATAACTTCAGCAGTGGCGGAAAACTAAATTCGATCAAATTCAAAAGTACCATTGAAATAGAAATAGAAGAAATGAAGCTTGATATAACAATTAAAAGTATTCGAATATTTTCATAGCCGCTCAAACCTTGCGGAGGGGTATTCATGATCGCTGAAAAAGTCAAAGCATTTGGGTATACGGCTAAATGGATATCCCAAATAAATAGGAATTGAAGGAATAACAAAAAAATACTCAATAAAAACGCAACCAGCAGTTCTATAAAATGAAAAAGACTGCGGTTCACTTGCAACCCTGATTCTTTTATTCTTTTTAAATCTTTCGACAATAACTTTTTTGAAAATCCTGAATAAATCTCCCAAAAAATTATCAAAACTAAAAAAATCATTAAACCAACAATGGAAGCCTTCATATTTTCGCACCCAAACAGATTTTCATATTCACTTCCATATCAGTTCACGTTTTTTATTAAGAGCTATTCAAAAATCATTTTCTCTTCATCGTCTCGGTGGCGAAGAAGCGGGAAAAGAATGACATCGCGAATGGAAGGGCTGTTGGTCAACAGCATCAAAAGTCGGTCAATGCCGATGCCCACACCGCCCGCAGGAGGCATGCCGTAGGACAGAGCCAGGATGTAATCCTCATCCAAGAACATCCCCTCTTCGTCCCCTTCCTTGCGGAGTTCGACTTGTTTTTCAAAACGTTTCCGCTGATCAATGGGATCGTTCAACTCAGAAAAGCCATTGGCGATTTCCCGTCCCATGACAAATAATTCAAATCTTTCGGTTAAAGAAGGATCATCGGCCTTGGTTTTGGACAGGGGCGAAACTTCCACCGGGAAATCCGTCACGAAAGTCGGCTGCATCAGCTTGGGCTCTACTAGAGCGCCGAACAAAATGTAACCTAATTCAGCTTTGGACAATTTTTCGAGATGCCTCACTTCCGCGCCGGATAATTTCACCCGATGGCGCAGGTCCTCCATCGACATTTCCTCGTATTCAATGCCGCCGATATCCCGCAAAGATTCCAAAAGTGGCATGCGTTTGAAAGGAGGGGTGAAATCCACTTCCGTTTCTCCGACTGTCATTTTTAAACCCGATCCCAAGGCTTTGGCTGATTCGGCGATCAAGTTTTCCGTCAAAGTCATCACGGTGTTGTGGTCGCCGTAGGCTTGGTAAGCTTCCAGCATGGTGAATTCGGGATTATGGTTGACGCTGATGCCTTCATTTCTAAAATTACGATTGATCTCAAAAACCCTCTCAAATCCGCCCACCAATAGCCGTTTCAAGTAAAGTTCTGGGGCCACCCTCATAAATAGATCCATGTCCAAGGTGTTGTGATGGGTTGTGAAAGGCCTCGCCGCAGCGCCTCCCGGAATGGGATGCATCATGGGCGTTTCCACTTCGAGAAAGTTCAAGGACTCCATGTGGTGACGGATAGCCGACACGACCTTGGAACGGGCTACAAAAGTCTTGCGCACGTCTTCGTTGACGATCAAGTCCACATAGCGGTGGCGGTAACGGGCCTCAACATCGGTCAGCCCATGCCACTTGTCGGGAAGGGGGTGGAGTGATTTAGAAAGCACTTGGAACTTTTCGACATGAACGCTCACTTCGCCCGTTTTGGTCTTGAAGGGAAATCCCGTAACCCCAATGATGTCGCCTAATTCCATCAGGTTAAAGACATCATAATTCTCGGGACCAATGCCGTCTTTCTTCACATAAATCTGAATACGGCCTTTGGCGTCCTGCAAATGGGCGAAAGAACTCTTCCCCATTCCCCGGATGGTCATGAGGCGGCCCGCGATGGAAACTTTTACATCTTCCTTGTGTTCGCCCGGCTGTAAGTCCTTGTAGGCCTCAACGATATCGGAGGAATGGTGGGATTGGTCGAAGGCCAAGGCCGGATAGGGATTGATTCCCTTTTCTTTCAGGGCCTTAAGCTTTTCCAAGCGGACTTTGATAAATTCGTTTAATTCAGACATCGGAACCCCTTTTTGCCACAGATGAACACAGATTAACACGGATGAAGCAAAATATTTTAATCAACCAGCTTCGCTTTTAACGCCGCTTCAATGAATAAGTCCAGATCCCCATCCATCACCGCGCTAATCTGGGCCGTTTCGGCGCCAGTGCGGTGATCCTTTACCATTTGATAAGGTTGAAAAACATAGGACCGGATCTGGCTTCCCCACTCAATTTTTTTCTTCGCCCCCGCCACCTTGGACATTTCGGCGTCGTGAAGGTCCTGGTAATACTGAAACAACTTCGCCTTCATCATTTTCAAAGCCTGTTCCTTATTCTGTAATTGGGACCGCTGGGTCTGGCAGGCTGTAATCAAACCCGTTGGAATATGGGTCAACCGCACCGCTGTCTCAACTTTATTAACGTTCTGTCCGCCCTTGCCGCCCGATCGGAAAGTATCAAACTTAATATCATCCCAACGCACTTCCACCTCAAGATCCTCCACTTCTGGCATCACATCCACGGAAGAAAAAGAAGTGTGACGGCGTTTATTGGCGTCAAAGGGAGAAATACGGACCAAGCGGTGGACGCCTTTTTCGACTTTTAGAAATCCATAGGCCCAAGGACCCTTGACCAAAAGTGAAACCGACTTGATGCCGGCTTCATCGGCCACTTGATAGTCAAGCGTCTCGATCTCATAACCCTTGGACTCGATCCACCGCAGGTACATCCGCATGAGCATCTCGGCCCAATCCTGGCTCTCCGTTCCGCCCGCGCCGGGATGGATGGAAAAGTAGGCGTTGTTGAAATCGTACTTTCCGGTGAAATTGCGTTTGAGTTCGTATTTCCGGTAATCCGCCTCGAACCGGTTGAAACCCTGTTCCATTTCGGCGGAGAGGCTGGGGTCGTGGCCTTCTTTTAAGAGCTCGTTGTAGGCGAGCAAGTCGTTGTATTGCTTCTCAAAATCCTGGATCAGGGCCTGGGTGTCTTTTAACCGGGCCAATTGGCCGGTGACCTGCTGGGCCTCTTTAGTGTTGCTCCAGAAGTCGGGCTGGGTCGTTTGAGCCTCGAGCCTCTCTATTTCCCGCTTAACTTGAGCGGGGTCAAAGATGATCCCTCACTTCGGTAAACTTTCTCTCCAGAGACTTGACGTCCAATTCGTACAACGCCAATCTCATCACCGCCCTTTCAAGGAAAAATCGCTGTCCGTCGTCCGCCCCCCGTCGGCCGGAAAGCAAAAGCCTCGGATGCAGACAGCATCATAATATGTCACATCCAAAAAACACCAGAATTCCAGGGTTCGAATCTTGGTTTTGCGGACAGCAGAGGGCGGGCACCGGAGGACGGGTGTTCTGTTGACAGTCCCCCACCCCTCCTCTAAACTTCTTGAAATTCACACCTTTTCTTAATGTTATTGTTGAAAAGCCTTACCTGGAACCTGATACCTAATACCTGGCACCTGGATTATGAATGCTCATTTCCTATAACTGGCTTAAAAAATACGTCGCCCTTAACGAACCGGTTGAAAAGGTCGTTGAGCGCTTGATTCACGCCGGCGTGGAAGTCGCCCATGTCCGCCACCTGGGCAAAGACATCACTCAGGTAGTCGTCGCCGAACTTCTTTCGGTTGAAAAACATCCCCAAGCGGACCGCCTCTCCCTGACCAAGGTTTCCACCGGAAAAGAAACCCTTCAGGTGGTTTGCGGCGCCAAGAATATCGCCGTGGGTCAAAAAGTTCCGCTGGCCAAAGTGGGAGCTGTCCTGGCGGGAAACTTTGAAATTAAAGAAGCTAAAATCCGCGGCATCGACTCTTTCGGCATGCTTTGTTCGGCCAAAGAACTGGGATTCGCCGAAGAGGCCGAAGGCATCTTCCTATTGCCGGCCGACGCTCCTGTCGGTGAAACCCTGCTGAACTATATGGAATTGCCCGACGCCCTCTTCGAGCTGGAAATTACCCCCAACCGCGCCGACCTTTTAAGCCATCTGGGGGTTGCCCGGGAAGTAGGCGCCTTGTTTCATCAACCGGTCCATTCGCCTTCCTCCGGCAAACTCAAAGAAAGCGCCCAGCCCGTTTCCAAGTTCGCCAAAGTCTCAATTGAGGCAAAGGATCTTTGTCCCCTCTATACCTGCCGGGTCATTGAAGGCGTCCAAGTGGGGCCTTCTCCCGCGTGGCTGGCCCAGACCCTCCAGAAGCTGGGGCACCGTTCCATCAACAACATCGTGGACGTCACTAATTTCGTGCTTCATGAAATGGGACAGCCTTTGCATGCTTTCGACTTGGGACAGATTCACGGTTCCCAAATCAAGGTTCGAAAGGCCGCGCCGGGTGAAAAAATTTCTCTTCTCGACAACACCGAACGGGAATTAAAAGAAGAGATGCTGGTCATCGCCGACGCGGACCGCCCCCTGGCCTTGGCTGGAATTATGGGCGGGAGCAATTCCCAAGTGACCGAACGAACCCAAAGTATTCTTCTGGAGTCCGCTTTATTTCTTCCTGGCAGCGTCCGTAAGACGGCCCGCCAATTGGGCATCTCCACCGACTCATCCTATCGATTCGAGCGAGGGGTGGATCCAAAAGGGGTAGAAGCGGCGCTCAACCGGGCAGCCGCCTTGATTTTGGAAGTGGCTGGCGGCAAACTCGCCAAAGGCATCGGCTCCGCCTCCACCATAAAAACGCATCCAATTAAAATTCAATTTCGGCCCGCCCGGGCCAACGCGATCTTAGGGCTCGACCTTTCGACTAAAAATCAAATTCAAATCCTCAAGGGTCTTGGTTTCAAAATCAAGGGCACCCCCGCTTCTAAAAGTTTAACGGTGGAATCCCCTTCTTATCGACTGGATCTGACCCGGGAAATCGACCTCATCGAGGAAATCGCCCGGCTCCACGGCTATGACCACATTCCGGTCGTGGCGCCCAACATTCCCTCAAACCTCACGCAGGTTGAATCGGGCGTTCCCTTTGAAAAAGAAGTCCGTTTCCTCCTTCATCAAGCCGGCTTTTATGAGGCCGTCAATTCCACTTTCTTGCCGGCGAACTTTCTCCAAAAACTAAAATTAAGCGAAAACCATCCCCTGCGGAATTTTCAAGAATTGGCCAACCCCATCGCCGATGACCAAAGGGTTCTTCGTCCCACCTTGCTTCCCTCGCTCTTGTCCAATGCCCAGCTAAACTTGGCACACCAGCAGGAAAGCGTGACACTGTACGAGCTGAATAAGGTTTTCACCCCGACTTCCGGCCAGCCCCACGAAAGGTTTCAGGCCGTGGCGCTGTTAGCCGGCGCCGCCGCCGCCTCAAGCTGGCACACCAGCGATCGAAAAACCGACTTCTTCGACATTAAAGGCCTGGCCGAGAACCTTCTGGGTTATTGCGCCCTGACCAGCCTTCAATGGGAATTTGGTAAAGTCGAAGCTCCCTATAGCGGGACGCACAGCTTTCAAGTCAAAAGCCAAAAAGGCGAAACATTGCTCTGGGGCGGGGCCCTTCACCCCAAGGTGCTGAAGGAATACGACATATCCGTTCCCTGTTTCGCCCTTGAGGTGGAACTGGAAGCGCTGGGCCGAGCCGGCCGAATTCCCGCCAGTTTTTCCCAACTTCCCAAGTTCCCCTCGGCTTGGAGGGACATTGCCCTGGTGGTTCCCGATGGTGTATCCTCAGGGGAAGTAATGGAATCCATTGAGGCGCAAGGCAAGCCGGAATTGCGGCAGGTCCAGTTGTTTGACCTTTACCGCGGACCCAACGTCGCGGCTGGCTCCCGAAGCCTGGCCTATCGTCTGCTTTTCCAGAACGAGGAACGCACCTTGACCGACCAGGAAGTAACGGATAAAGTCTCCCGAATCGTGGATCACTTGAAAACGAGGTTCTCTATTGCACTCCGATGAGCTCTTCCCTTCCGCGAAAGACCCCAAGCTCCAGTGGGAGGGCCTGGAAAAGCGCATCAACGGCCTTTTGGAAGGCATTGTCCAGCTTCGCAACGCCAACGCCCAGATCATGAAAGAAAATGTCCTTTTAAAGAACCAGTTAAAAGACCAGACCTCCAACCCCGACACTTCCGCCGAAGAAATACAGACCCTGCGGAAACAATATGATGAGTCACTCCGCGACTTGAAGCAGGTTAAAAGCAACCTGCAGCGCATCGAATCCCTCGCCGATGAACTCAAACTGGAAGGCTGATCCCATGAGTGAAAAAAAATCGGTGACAGTTAATATTTACGGCAACGAATACACCCTGAAGGGTGAGGCCGATCCCCTTTACATCGCCGAGCTGGCGAAGTTTGTCGACGGCCGAATGGCCGAAATCGGCAAAAAGTCCTCCGCTCCCGCAGCCAAGGTCGCCATCCTCGCCTCCATGAACATCGCCGACGAACTCCACCGGCTGGAAAAATCCAAGGCTGAGAACCTGAAGCTCATCGAAACCCTTGAAAAAAACATTTTAGAAATGAAGAAGTCCTCTGACGGCTCCCTCAAACACACGATGGAAATGCGGGAAAGCGTTGAAAAATTTAAGCAGGAAGCCGCCGATTACCGAAAAAAATTCGAGGAAGCTTCTGCGGGAGCGGCCAAGGTCAAGCAGGAGCTCGAAACCAACGCCAAACAAGCCGTTGATCTCAAGCCCGAGCTGGACAAGGTTCAAAAAGATTTAGACGCGGCGAACCGCAAAAACGGGGATCTATCGAAAGAAACAGAAAGCCTCAAGGCCGAACTCACTTTGCTGAAGCCTCAACTGGAAAAGCTGAAAGAGGACATGACCGCTTCCGAAGGGCTTAACGATGAGGCGCAAGGTGAGATCAAGGACTTAAAGTCAAAATTTGACCATTTAACCGCCGAGCTAAAGCAAAGCAAGGAAGATTTAGAAAAAGCTAAGCGAACTCCCGCTCCGGCGCCGCAAGCCCCTCCGGCTAAGATCGTGGAAAACTTTCTTCCGACCGAGGAAAAGCTACAAGCTATCTTCAAAAAAATCGACGCCAT
>CAZHFP010000009.1:0-3030 GCA_964531065.1 uncultured bacterium | reverse complement strand
ATTCCGCATTCCGAATTCCTAATTATCATTAGTTGATTTTGACTGGTTTGATCTTCCAAATATCTTCGCAATATTCCCGGATCGTCCGATCGCTGGAAAACTTCCCCATGCGGGCGACATTCAGGATGGCCATCTTGGTCCATTTTTCCTGATCACGGTAAACCTCGGCGACTTTATCCTGGCATTCCACATACGCGTCAAAGTCGGCCTGTAATAAATACTCGTCATGGTACATGAGGGTGTCGTAAATGGGCTTGAACAAGCTGGGATTCTCCGGTGAGAAAAAGCCGCTTCCGATGAGGTCAATCACTTTTTTTAATTCCGGCGATTTATCGTAATAGTCCCGGGGATTATAGCCGCCCCTTCGGACCGCCTCGACTTCTTCGGCTTTTAAGCCAAAGATGAAAATGTTCTCGTTCCCAACTTCCTCCTGAATCTCAACATTGGCTCCATCCAAGGTGCCGATGGTTAAGGCTCCGTTCAACGCGAATTTCATGTTGCCCGTGCCCGAGGCTTCCTTACCCGCGGTGGAGATCTGCTCCGACAAGTCGCTGGCGGGAATGATTTTTTCCGCCAAGGACACGCGGTAGTTGGGAAGAAATACCGCCATGAGCTTTCCTTTAATCTGCGGATCCTGGTTCACCGCCTCGGCGATGGAACCGATAAATTTAATGATCAGCTTCGCCTGGTGATAACCGGGCGCCGCTTTTCCGCCGAAAAAAACCGTCCGGGGTACAAAGGGCTCGTTAGGATTGGCCTTAATCCGGTTATAGAGGGCGATGATATGTAGGGCGTTTAAAAGCTGGCGCTTATATTCGTGGATCCGTTTCACTTGGACGTCGAACATGGAATTGACGTCAATCGCCAGCCGCTGATCGGCCGCGATGATGGCCGCCAGTTTTTCTTTGTTCTGCCTCTTCACTTCACGCCATTCGGCGGTGAATTTTTTGTCGTCGACGAATTTTTCCAGCTTTTTAAGCTGATCCAGATCCGTGACCCATTTATCGCCGATTTTAGAGGTAATCAACTGGGACAGGCCCGGATTGCACTTGCGCAGCCACCGGCGCTGGGTGATGCCGTTCGTTTTATTATTAAAGCGCTCAGGATAGAGGTCGAAAAAATCCGGAACCACCGTTGATTTTAAAAGTTCGGTGTGGAGGGCCGAGACTCCGTTGACCGAATGGCTTCCCACAATGGCCAAATGGGCCATGCGCAGATGGGGATCGCTGCCTTCCTCGAAAAGAGACATCCGGCGGACGCGGTCCCCGTCACCCGGGTAACGGGCCTCAACCTCTTTCAAAAACCTGGCGTTGATTTCCTGGATAATCTGCAAATGACGAGGGAAAAGCCGCCCAAAGAGATTCAAAGACCATTTTTCCAAAGCTTCCGGCAGAAGCGTGTGGTTCGTGTAGCCGAACAATGCCTTCGTGATTTTCCAGGCCTCTTCCCACTCAACGCCTTCCAAATCCATCAGGATATGCATCATTTCAGGGATAGCGATCGTAGGATGGGTGTCGTTGAGCTGAATGGCCGCCACCTCAGGCAGCTTCGAGAAATCATTGCCGTGTTCGCGTTTGAAACGCCGGAGAATATCCTGCATCGAAGCGGTCACGAAAAAATACTGTTGTTTTAATCGGAGGATGCGCCCTTCGGAACTGTTATCGTTCGGGTATAGGACTTTAGAAATGGATTCGGATTCAGTTTTTTTAGAAGTCGCGGCAAAATAATTTCCCTGGTTGAAAAAATCCAGGTCAAACTCATCCGTGGCCTTCGCCGACCAAAGGCGCAGGTTATTGACCGTCCGGTTGCCAAAACCCGGAACCGGCGTGTCATAGGCCATGGCGAGGACATCTTCCGTGTCCACCCAGTCGAAAACCAATTTTCCCGCCCGGTTGGTCCTTTGGGCGACCTTGCCGCCAAACTTCACCCGGTATTTGTATTCGGGCCTTGCCTTCTCCCAGGGATTTTCCATGCTGAGCCACTCATCCGGCTCCTCAACTTGGTAGCCACGGACGATTTTCTGCCGGAAAATTCCGTAATCGTAACGGATGCCATAGCCGTAAGCGGGGATCCCCAGGGTCGCCATCGAGTCCACGAAGCAGGCGGCCAAGCGTCCCAACCCGCCGTTCCCCAATCCCGCGTCAATTTCCGTTTCCCGAATTTCCTCCAAACTGAGTCCCAGTTCGTGCAAGGCCTTCGAGACACTATCCTCGACCTGCAAGTTGATGACGGAATTGCCCAAGGTCCGACCCATGAGAAATTCCAAAGAAAGATAATAAACGCGCTTGGCCTTCTGGTGACGGTAGGCCTTTTGCGTATCCACCCAATTTTCCACCAGCCTGTCCCGAATGGTGTAGGCCATGCTGAGGTAACGGTCGTAATCGGTCGCGGTCTGGGGGTCTTTGATCAAACGGTACTTGAGGTTGTCCTGGAATGAATTTTTAAAGTCATTGGACCCAAGGCCAGCGTGGTTTTCGATTTCTAATGAGTCGGTGGCCGTCCGGGGCTTTTTGGAACCCTTGAGGTTAGTTTCCTTTTTCATGGTCGTCCTTTACCTCGTATTCGGCGTCGATCGCCGGCGAGCCTGGTTCGATTATGGAACGGCCGGATGTTGAATCCTGCCTGCCCTGCATCGCCCACTTTCCCACCGGGGGCAGCAAAAGCCGCAGCACGGAAGCGCCCGCCACCAAAGCCATTACGGCCAATCCCAGCATGAGCGCGAAGGGCAGAAGTGCCATCGCGATTAAAACCAGCACCGGCCCCAGCCAGCGGGGAGCCCGGAAAGTTTGGACTTGAACCCTCATCCTCAAAAACCTCCAGCTGAATGGGGCATATTTTCCAACAGCGGCTCCCTTTTAACAACAGATGATTTAAAGGATTTTGTCAAGTTTAGGCTTTCCTGCAATTTTGTGGTTTCAAGAACTTAACTTGACAACTTTCCGGGGGGTCTTAAAATATTTTCAAGCCTTCTGCGGTGTTCGACCTTGGGCTGGGAAATTTTGAGCCACAAATAAAAAACCGGGTGTCCAA
>CAZHFP010000008.1:10731-33880 GCA_964531065.1 uncultured bacterium | reverse complement strand
GAAATACGGCGTCTCCATCACCGATGCCTGCATCAATTGGGTCACCACGGAAGAATTGATCTTGTCCGCCCACAACCGCCTGAAAAAACTGTGGAACAAATAATTAGGAGTTAGGAATTCGGAATTTAAACCACACCAGTAACTTTGGTTACTTGGCAAGCGGAACTTAGCTACCATGGATTTAAAAATGCTAATAAAATCTTGGGCTCAAAAGAATAAAATTCCTAATTCCGAATTCCTAATTCCTAATTTCATTCAATCCTGGCGGGATTGAATGGCCTCTTTTCCTAAACTTCGCCTCACCACGACTTGGTTCATCTCCCTTTTTTTCCAAACCAAGGGCATTGGCACAGAAAACATCCCTGCGGCCGGACCCTTCATCGTTGTCTCCAACCACGCCAGCTTCCTGGACCCCTATTTGATCGGCTATACCAGCCGTGAAAGGGAAGTGGGCTTCATGGCGAAAGAAGAATTGTTCAAAGTTCCCGTTTTCGGAGCCATCATTACCTATTGCAACGCTTTTCCTGTCAAACGAGGAACTTTCGATGAAGGAGCCATTCAGCGCTTTCACGATTTTCTTCACTCGGGGAAACCACTGGTATTATTCGTGGAAGGCACCCGAACCTTAACCGGGGAATTGCAACCGGCCAAAAAGGGTTCGGGAATGCTCCTTTACAACGCGAAGGTCCCGGTCATTCCCGCCTATATCGCCGGAACTTTTCGCTGTTGGCCCAAGGGTAAACTGTTACCTCGGCCTGGAAAAACCTCCGTGACCTATGGTCCGCCGGTTGACTTGGAGGATCTTTACCGTGAAAAAGCCGATAAAAGCACCTATCGGAAAATCGCCGATCGTTTGATGGAACATATCGCCAAGCTTCAACCCGAGGGCGGCCAGTAAAAACGTTTCGCAGCCGCTCCTTTTCCCTGAAAGAGTTTCCACAGCCACGTCCTCTGATGTAGAATAAACCCCGAAATTCCAATTTTCTCCTTACGGAGTAAGAACTTGAGGTCAACCATGGCTGATTCACCCATTCCTGAAATGACGATGGAGGAACTTTTAAATGAAGAAAAGCGGGTTTCCCGGGGACAAGTCGTCACCGGCGAGATCATTCAAATCGGCGCCGATGAATTGGTCATTGACGTTGGTTATAAAACCGAGGGAGTCATTCCTCGGTCGGAGTTTGTGGATATTGCCGGAGAATTGACCGTCAAACTGGGCGACAAGGTTGAGGTTTCGATCGAGCGCATGTCTGATTCCAACGGCCGGATGAAGCTTTCCAAACGCAACGTCGACCGCAGCCGGGTCTGGCAAAACCTTGAGGAACAGCACAAGGCCGGCAGCTTGGTCAAGGGCCGGGTCACGAAAAAAGTGAACGGGGGCTTCCGAGTGGACTTGGGAGTCGTGGAAGCGTTCCTGCCCGCGAGCCAAATCACCCTTCAAAAGGGTCCTGACACCGAAGACCACCTGGAAAAAATATACGAGTTCAAAATCATCAAGCTGGACCGGGGCCGTTCCAATGTGGTGGTTTCCCGTCGGCCCGTTTTGGAAGTGGAAAGAGACGAAACCCGCGGCAAGCGCCTGACCGAGCTGACGCCGGGCCAGGTTTTGGAGGGCCGGGTCAAAAGTATCGTGAGTTACGGCGCCTTCGTGGATTTGGGCGGTATCGACGGGCTCCTCCACATCGCTGATATCGACTGGGGAAGGGTTAATAAAGTCGAGGACTTCGTCAAGGCCGATTCCTCCGTGAAGGTAATGGTCCTGCAGGTCGATAAGGAAAAAGGGAAAATTTCACTGGGACTCAAACAGATGACGGCGGACCCCTGGACCCAGGCTGAATCCCGCTACAAGGTCGGCCAGACCGTTGACATGGAAGTGACCCATTTCGCTGATTACGGCGTCTTCTTAAAAACCAGCGACAACTTGGAGGGTTTTTGCCATGTCACCGAAATTTCATGGTCTAAAAAACTTAAAAAGCCCTCAGAGTTATTCAAAGTAGGCGACAAAAAGCAGGCCCAAATCATTGAAATAGATTTTGAAAAACGAAAAATCAACTTCAGTTTCAAGCGTCTGGAAAAAAGCCCCTGGGAAGATGTCAGCAAGCGGCATCCCATCGGCTCGAATTTCCAAGCCACTGTCACCAACATCACCGATTTCGGGCTTTTTATGGAAATTGAGGAGGGTTTGGAAGGACTGCTTCACCAATCCGATATCACTTGGGACAAAAGGTCGAAGGCGCCTCAGAAGGATTTCAAGATCGGCCAAAACCTGAACGTCAAGATGCTGGCGATTGACTTGGAAAAGAAAAGAATATCGCTGGGACTGAAACAGGTGGAAGGCGACCCCTGGGACAAGGTTGAGGAAAAATACAAACCGGGCCAGGTCATCTCGGGGAAAATTTACCGTTTGGTGGAGTTCGGGGCTTTTCTAGAGCTGGAGAAAAACGTGGAGGGATTGATCCACAAAACGGAAATCTCCAGTCCGCCGCCTAAAAACCTCGAGGACGCCGTCAAGGTGGGCTCGGAGGTAACCGTTAAGGTTTTGTCCATTGATTCGGGAAAACGCCGGATCGCCTTGAGCATCAAGGCCTTGACCAAAAAGGCCGAAGGCAAAGAAGCCGAATCCACCGAGGATGAAGAAAACTCCGTGCACCGGAAAACCGGGGCCTTCCAAAAAATGTTGAAAAAATTCCTGAAAAAGTCAAAAACCGAGGAAGAGACTGAAGAGGATGACGAGTTTTAAGCGCCGTTAAAGCGCGCTTGCGAAGCTCTGTTTCCATCCTCCCTTTAAAGCCGTTTCGGTTGCTTCTTCCGTCGCCCTGGCGTTCAGATTGCGTCTTCTAGTATTTTTGCAAACTTTTCAGGAGTTTCCATCGTCAAAATAACGTGCGAACCATGATCCAGAAATTCTCATCGTGTTTTTTTCGCCCCATTCTTTTTTCATTTGCGCTCATTTGCGTTCATTTGCGGCCCACGGCTTTGTCCGCCGCCGGCATTGACGCTCCATCTCCCGCCGACGAGGGGAGGGCGCTGCTGAAATCCAGGGCTTACCACTTGGCCATGGAACGCTTTGTCCTAGTAGAGGAAAAAAGCGAAAACACCATGGAACGGGCTTTGGCGCTTAAGCTCATTGGTGAAACCCAGTTCCACGAAAAAAATTACGCCGCGTCTTACCAAGCCTACCAGCAGTCCCTCCACTTGAATCCCTTGTCGACCGGGGCCCTGGGACTGGAGTTCAAGTCGGCGGTCGCTTCCGTTTATCTTAAAAATTACCCATCGGCCATCGCCAAATTTCAGGAGCTGGAAAAACGGGCTTTTGAACCGGACACTTTTTCGGACCTCTATTTTTGGGAGGCGGAATGTTATTTCCAACTCGAGCAATATGAAGACGCGGGAAAAGAATATGGAAAGATCCTTCAGCAAAACCCCCGGTATCAATACGCCAATTTAGTCCGCTACCTCCAAGCCTGGTGTTATTACCAGCATAATGATTACGCCAAAGCCCTCGAGGGATTCTCGAAAGTTCTGGAAAAAACTCCCGAAGACAACACCTTAACCAAGCTCACCCTCTTTCAATTGGCGGAAACCCATTTTCGCCTGGGGGACTACCCGGAAGCCCAAACCGGCTATGAGTATTTTTTGAAAAAATTCCAAGGGGATTTTTTGGAAGCCCCAGCCCTTTACGGCCTCGGCTGGACCCTGGAGAAACAAAACAATCATACCCAGGCGGAAAAGACCTTTGCCAAAATCGTGGCGGACTTTCCCGCCCACCTGCTGGCGCCCTGGGCTGCGGCCCGGCAAGGCGCGGAAGCCTATGTTCTGGGCGACAAGGAGGAGGCTACCCAAGCCTACCGCCGCGGTCTTGAATTGGCAGGGAACAAAACGCCTGCCGATCTTTTAGAATACGGCCTCGGTTGGATTGATTTTTCCAACCGTCAATTTGACTCGGCCGAAAATCACTTTGAATCAGTTGCCCACTTCAATCCAGAAAGCGACCTTAAGTGGGACGCCCAATATCTCCAAGCCGGCTGTCTTTATCTACAGGAGAAAATCGACGGGGCCAAAGAACTTTATGGCCAAATTACCACGAAGGGTCCCGGGGAGCTGGCCCAGGCTTCCTCTTATTGGAACGCCTGGTGCGATTACGCCGGCGGCAAATACAACACAGCCTTGGAGTCGTTCCGCGACGTGGCGAAGCAGGCCGAAGGCGACTTGAAGACCCGGTCTTTTTGGGGCGCCGCCGAAGCGGAATATCAACTCAAGAAATTTTCCGATGCGGCCAACTTTTACCAGGAGGCCATCGGAAAGAATCCCGGGGGAGTCCTGGCCCTCAATTGCTATTCCGGGTTGGGCTGGAGCCTGTTCCAACAGGAAAAATATGACGAAGCATCGGTCAATTTTCAAAAATCCTACCGGTTGAACCCCTCGTCGCCTCTGGGCATGGAAGCCCAGCTCCGGGCGGGGGATTGTTTTTATAATCAACACGAGTATGAAAAAGCCGAGCCCCTTTACCGTCAATTGATCACCGATAAGGCCGCCACCCCCTATTCCTGGGACGCGATGGAACAGCTGGGTTGGTGCGCCTACCGCCAGGAAAAGTTTCCCCGGGCGAGAGAACTTTGGAACGCCCTTCTCCAAAAACCGGGAATGGACGACCGCCAGGCCCGGTTGATTTATTGGACCGCTTGGGCTTGCTTCCGCGATAAAGATTTCGATTCGGCCCAAAGCCTTTTCGCCAAGGTAGAGTCCGACTTTCCCAAAGATTCCCTGGCGCCCGAGGCCCACCTCCGGGAAGCGGACTGCCTCTTTAACCTGAAACGCTTCAAGGAATCCAAGAAAATTTACGGGAGTTTCCTGGACCTCTATCCCGAACACCCCCTCTTGCCCGACGCCCTTTATGGGCTTCAATGGTCAGCTGAAAAGCTGGGAGAGAAGACGGAGTCCACCCAGGTGGCGAAAGATTTCCTCGCCAAATTCCCCAATAGCTCATTCGCACCCAGCATCCAGTACCGCCTGGCGGATAATTTGTTTCATGATGAAAAATATCCAGAATCGGTTGAGGCGTATAAAGCCCTCTTGGACAAATATCCCAACAGCCAGGAAGCGCCCCGGGCTCTTTTCTGGATGGGAACGGCCCTGGTCAAAAACGGCCAAAACAAGGAAGCCTTGCCTGTGTTTCAGGATTTGTTAAAACGCTTTCCCGCCGACCCGCTCGCGCTAGAGGGGCAATTCAGCTTGGGATCCATTTATTTCGAAACCCAGGATTTTAAGGACGCTTTGGAATCCTATACCGGCATCTTCCAAAACTATCCGGACCACCGCCTGGCGCCCCATTCTCTTTTCAATAGCGCCATCTGCGAAAAGCAGTTGGGACACTTGGACAAGTCCCTGGAATATTTCCAGAAGCTCTTGAAGGACTATGGCACCGATCCACTCGCCGAGGAAGCGGGCCTGCAGGCGGGTGTCCTCCTGGAAAAACACGGCCGGAAAGAAGAAGCTTCCAAAGCTTACGAAGTCACCATGAAATCCGAAAACCAAAAACTGGCGGTGGAAGCCGCCTTTTATCACGCCGATTTACTCAAACAACAAAAAAAATATTCCGAAGCCTTGGCGGAGTTCAACCAGATCACAATCCATTACAAATCCCAAGACCAATGGGTAGTAACCTCCTTCGCTAAAATGGCCGAATGCTACGAGGATCTGAAGCAATTTTCCAAAGCGGCGGAAACCTATAATCGGATATTAAAATATACCCATATCAAATCCTACCGGTCCGCCACCTTAAAACGCCTGAAGGCTCTGGAGCCCTTTTTAGCGAAAGAAAAAGCCGTGAAACCTGTCAAACGCAAATCGAGTAAAAAAATAAAAACCGCGGTCCCAGAAGCGAAAAATCCGGAGACCCAACCCGGTTCCGTACTCACACCGACGGTTAGCGTTCCCACCTTGGCCGCGACTCCGAACGCTGTTCCAACGGAGGCGGTCAAATGATAAATCTCCCTCGAATATTCACGATTTTCCTGGTTATCATATTTTTTTCTCCTGCGATGGTTCGCGCGGAAGAAACCATTCTTCCTGAAAATGAATTGACGGCTTCCGCAACTCCCAGCTCGGAGAAATCAGAGCTTTCCCAACCCCAAGCCCCGGCGGGGCAGGGTGAATCGGTTGGCCAAGCGCCCTCCGCCGACCAAAAACCTTCGCAAGGAGAGGGGGAAAAAGCGCCGCTCCAAAGCCGGCCGACAGCGGTGCCGGAATTTTCCCTGCCGGAAGTGGTCATTACAGGCGAGAACGAATTGACCATTGGGGCCAAACGCCTGGATCGGAAAGAAAATGACGTGACCTTGGGAAGCCATGACCTGACTGGTATGGAAAGGGCCGTCAACGACTTGCCCGGACTCAACAAAACCTTCACCGCCCTGACCGCGGAAGAGGCCGGCCCGTCGAAAGACACCGCTTTTGTCCTTCACGCGGGGGCGGGAACTCCCGGCACCTATGGAGGCTGGGGGCTTTTCGGACAAGAGTTTAAGGATATTCAATATCTCTTGAACGGTTTTTATTCCACGTGGGAAGGGGAAAAGACCGGCCTGGGTTGGGACGGCGACCGGCGGTATAGCTATGGTTTGGACGTGGACCTTTTTTCCTCCCATCCTTTGAGCTTAGGACTGTCGGGAAATCTTTCACAAACCGATGCCGAACTACCTTATCAATCCTCTATTCGCGAACTGCATCAGGGATCGGACTTAAGCGGAACACTCCATTGGAAAATATCGGATTTGGTTCAGGCCCAGGCTAAAATTTCCAACCAAGCCACCACCCTGTCCTACTGGAACATGGGTTCCTTGCGGAATCAAACCCAGGAATTAGAAGGTCAATTCCAATTGACCGCGGAGGATCTGGACCCGTTTCTCAACCGTTTGCGGATTGAAATTGGCGGGCGCCACGCGGCGTCGGATTTTACCGGGCCCGAGGTGGGCGGCTATGATTGGGTTTGGTTTGGATTTCAAGGCGTCCTTAAGCAAGGGGAGAACCTGTCCTTGACCGCTAAACTCCAGGGACAAGCCGGCAGCGGTTTGGACCTACCGGTTAAATTTTTCCCTGTTTTGGATCTCATGTGGCGGTTTTTCGGCCAAAGCCAGTTGAATTTCTATTGGCGGACCGATCGTTACGTGGACAGCTTTCACGATACCTTCATGAACAACGAGCACATCGCGCCCTCGGCCGGGTTTCCCTCGGCCACCGAGATAACCGGCGAGTGGGGAGGACGATTGACCCAGAAACTTTCAGAAGAAATTACGGCGTCCCTTTCAGCGTCCACCGCCCAAATTCTCCATTACCACCAGTGGACAGACCTTTCGGCGGCGGCGCCGGACGAAATCCAATCCTACTCAACCTTGGGGAAAGTCCAAATCACCAAGGCTGGGGCCAATGTGCAATGGAATTTCATGAAAGACTGGCAGGCGGCCGCCGCCTATCAATGGACCCAGGGCGTTAATGATTCCGGGGATGGGCTGAACCTGACGGGCTTGGCCGCC
Organism: uncultured bacterium; assembly: GCA_964531065.1. Lineage (GTDB taxonomy): Bacteria > Oederibacteriota > Muellerivitia > Muellerivitales > Muellerivitaceae > PALSA-1180. The sequence continues at coordinate 26,354 of CAZHFP010000008.1, read as the reverse complement.
CACAAGGGTATTCTCTCTCTTTACCGCGGAGATGAAAAACTGGAAACCAGGCTGGAAGGGCAAATCCTTTCCGACCGCCAGGCGTTTGAAACGGCTTCCGTGACTTTACCGGCCTATTGGACCTTAGGGCTTGACGCCACCTACCATATCAGCAAAACTTTGTCCCTGTGGCTTAACGGCGATAATCTGTTGGGGCAAAATATTCAACTTGAACCCGGTTATCTGGAACCGCGGTTTCACATCCGTGGTGGAGTGGAGATCATCTTCTAAGTAGAAGGAAAAACCTAAAGCCGACACGAAGACTCTAAGGCGCGAAGTAAAACGAAAGTACCAATGATTTTCTTCGCGGCTTTGAGTCTTCGTGTTGGACGTGGTTCAAATTTTTTAGGAGGTTTTTATGACGCATGACTTTTCAATGCTTCAAGTTTTATCGAAGGGCGGTTGGACCATCGCTCTTTTGGTCCTGATGTCGATTTTGGTTTTTGGAGTTCTTTATGACCGCTGGAGTTTTTACCGCACCCATTTTCAAAAAAGGGAAGAAGTCATGCCCTTGCTGGAGCCCTATTTGAACAAAAAAACATTCCATGAATGCGTGGAAGCCTGCGACCGCAACGGGACCCTCTTAGCGAAGGTGGTTCAGGCCGGGCTCAAGGCCAAAAATGATGAGGCTGATATGACCCAAGCCATGGAAAGGGAAGCCAAGATCCAACTCTTGCGCCTGGAAGCCCGCCTGCCTCTATTGGCGACCATCGGCAGTATTGCTCCCTTTGTGGGGCTGTTTGGCACCGTTTTGGGCATCATTCAGGCCTTCCAGGATCTGGCCCTGGCTAATGCCGGCGGAGCGGCGGTTGTTTCCAAGGGAATTGCCGAAGCTCTATTCGCCACGGCCACCGGCCTCTTTGTGGCCATCACGGCGGTATTTATCTACAACTGGTTCCAAGCCAGGCTGAATGAAATCGCCCAGGAAGCGGAAATTGTCATTTCCGAAATTAACGAAAAGTTAGGCTAGCCGAAAAGTGACGCAAATAACGCTGTCAAAATGGAAGAAATAAATCTTTTCTTCGTGCCTTGGTGGTGATAATGATTTTTTTAAGGAGTTCGATATGCAGAGTCGTCTGAGATCAAAATCCAAGCTCATCGCCGAGATTAACATGGTGCCTTTCACCGACGTGGTGCTGGTCCTTTTGGTTATTTTCATGGTGACCACGCCCTTTTTATTCCAAGGCGCTTTCCAGGTGAAATTACCCAAGGTGGCCGCGCCCTCGCCCAGCCTGCCGGAAACCATCACCATCACGATCACCCAGGGCGATAAACTTTATGTCAACGACGCGGAAACTCCTCCGGAAAATCTGGTGCCCCTGCTCCAGTCCCTCATTCAAAAAAAACCTACGGCGCTCGTCATGATTAACGCTGATAAAAACGTATCCCATGGAACCGTGGCGGGAGTCATGTCGAAGGCTTATGTCGCGGGCATTAGCAAACTAGGAATCGCGGTGGAACTAGGCGACGATAAGAAAAATTAACCAGAGTGTGAACAGAGCGAGGCTATGGACCAAGATTTCAAAATTTCATTAATTTATTCAACCCTATTCCACGGCCTATTGTTGCTGCTTTTGTTTATTCTTTACCATTCCTTCTTAGTTGTCCGCACTCCTTTACTGATGGAACTCACCCTCATCGGCCAGATGTCCCAAGGACAAAGTCTGGGCTCGCCGTCGGCCCACAGCGGAGAAGTTCCGGTTCAGCTTCCCATGGCGGAAACGAACGGTGAGTTCTCAACTCCCAAAACCGAAATGGCGAATCCACCCGTCGCCGCCTCGGTAAAACCCGAAGTCAGCGTTCAAAAACCATTGAAACCGAAAGTCCATCCGGGAGCGGCTGCTTCGGAAGCTTATTTGGAAAGCCTTCATCACTCGGCGCCTATCGGGTTGGAACTCAAAAAAGACGCGCCGGACAAGATTAAAACCACCGCCGGGCTCGGTCATATCGGCGTCGCGGGAACCCCCAATGGCAACGCGAACATCGAGGGAGAGCTGGCGGCAAGAACCATAAAGCGCCAGGTAAATCCCGAATATCCGGATTGGGCGCGCAAACAGGGAATTGAGGCGACGGTCCGTCTTCAGTTGACCGTGCTTCCCAACGGGCTGATCAAAGAAAACGACCTTCAACTGGAGCAAACCTCCGGCTACCGTGAATTGGACCGGGTGGTTTATGACGCGCTGGTGCAATGGGAATTTGAGCCTCTCCCGCCGGAAATTAATCAAGTTGAACAATCCGGGGTCATCACCTTTTCCTTCAGCCTCAAAAACGCCCCATGATCTCCATTTTGACCTGGGGCCTTCCCTTCGTTTTAATGGGCCTTGCCCTGACCTGTTCCGCCCCGGGAATTGTCGGAGGCGATTCCGCCGAATTGACCGCCGCGGCTTTTAACTTCGGCTCCGCCCACGCTCCCGGCTACCCGCTTTTCATTACCTTCGGGCATCTGTTCCAACTTTTACCTCTGGGCACGCCGGCTTTTCGCCTCACTTTTTTTTCAATTCTGGTTCAATGCGCGGCCTTCCTCCTGCTCACCTGGACGCTTAAGGATTTATCCGCCGCCGCGTCGAACGAAGCATCCGCGTCCAAAAAGGGAGAGGGAAGGACCCAGGGAGAACTCGCTTTTCTAACCGCTTCATTGGTCTTTGCCGGTCCTTTAATGTTTCATCAAATGGTAAGTCCCGAGGTTTTCGCCCTCCATCTATTGTTCGCAGCCCTTCTTTTACGGATGGTTCTTTTTCCCAATCCCGTTCATTTTTTAGGCGTTAGTTTTTTGGCGGGTATCGCCCTGTCCCACCAACACTTGACCCTTTTAATTCTTCCTGCCTTGGGATGGGCTTACCGGAAGGAATGGCAAGACGGCAAAAAACTAACCCGCGCGGCAGCCGTTCTCCTGCTCGGCTTATCGCCTTACCTCATCCTCTGCCTTCGGGCGGCTCAATCTCCCTTGGTGAATTGGGGAAACCCCTCGACTTTTGGCCAGTTCATGTACCACGTCACCCGGACCCAGTACGGCGGAGACATTACTCAGGGAAGCTTGTTGAGCGGAGTGATGGATTTTTATTTGGTCGCTAAGGATTCGGTTTTGGAATCCTTCGGGCTGGGGCTCCTCGTTCTTTTCATCGGCCTTTTGAAAAACCGCCGCGGCCTCAAGACCGAATATTTCATTGGACTCTTCTGCCTTTTTGTCCTTCTACCTTTCTTAATCCGGGGAGAATACAATTCGGAAAATAACCACATCAACGGAGCCTTTATACCGCCGGCCTTTCTTTGGGTTTCACCCCTTATTTTGAAAGGGTTGGAATGGATTCTCGGAAAGAAAAAACCGTTAAAAACAATTCTTCTATCCGTTTTTTGGAGTTTCATCGGGGCCCTTGCCCTTTTTTCCTGCTTTCAAAATAATGAGCGTCGTAATTTGGCCGCGGAAGACATCGGGCTGGATATTCTTTGCCAATTACCCCGCCATTCGGTTCTCTTCAGTTCCGGGGATTCCATCACTTTTCCTCTGGCTTACCTGAAACTGGTTCAACATTTTCGGCCGGACGTTGATATTTTTGACCAAACGGGAGGACTTTTCCCCGATATCTACCACTTGCTCAACTATCAAAATGAGCCCGGGTCCGTCCCGCCCTTGGCCGTGGCGGAAGAAAAATTTAAAAACCAGCACCAGCCTTCGGCGGTTTTTTACAGCGAGAAAATAGACAATCCGGGCCTTCCCCTTACGATGAACGGGCTCTTGTTTCGGGAATCCTGGGATGGGAAACAGCCGCCGCTGGATGAAACCTTATGGGGCGAATTCCGCATTCCCCGGATCGAGCTTTCCAACGATTATTTTTCGCGCGAGTCGGCCGCACGTTATTATCTGTTCAAAGCCCAATATGAACTGGACATTGAAAAAAATGACGCGCGGGGTGAGGAGAATTTAAAAACGGCGAAGGATTTAAGTTTCGACAACAGCCGCCTGATGCTGAATGCCGGGGTCGCGGAAAACACCCACGGCTGGACGGACCAAGCGGCCCTGTCTTTTGAGAAGGCCTCCGATCTTGCCCCTTATAATTTTCTGGCTTGGTTTGATCGAGGGATCCTGGCGGAAAACCAGAAAAAGCCGGAAGCTCTCCTTTATTTCAGGAAGGCTGCTCAATTCAATCCCAAATCCGCCGACGCTCACCAGCACTTAGGCTACCAGTACTACCAGGCCGGGCTTTTTGACCAAGCCACTGAGCAATGGGAATTAGTCCGAAAAATTGATCCCAGTTACGCCGAGGCCTACCGGTCCCTGGGCTATATGGCCATGCAGACGAAACCGGCTTATGCCGCCCAGATGTTTGCCGAATATCTGCACCTGGTCCCCAATCCGCCGGACAAGGCCACCATGGTCAATTGGGTCGCGACGCATCCGCATTTGTGATTGCGATGCGGGGGGCGTTGGGCGTGATTCATCACGCCCCGGGCGTTATGACTGTCGCCCCTACAACATCTGGTTTCCTTGTTTCCATATGCTAAAATACGCGCCACACTTTTATTAAATTAAGGATTTTCCATGGCCCGCATCGCCGCGATATTTCCCAATGAAGGCTCCCATTACGTAGGTATGGGCAAGGATTTTTACGCCAAATCCATATCCGCCCGGGAGTTCTTCGAAAAAGCAGAAAAATTGTTGGGACTTAAACTGGCGAAAACTTGTTTTCTGGGCCCCAAAGAAGAGCAGGACAAAACCGTAAACGCCCAATTGATTACTTTCGTGAATGACGTCGCCTGTTTCGACCCGTTGGTTTCCAACCGCCGCAAACCGGAAATCGTGACCGGAATCGGCGTGGGGGAAGTAGCGGCGCTGGTCGCGGCCGAATCCATTCCTTATCTTGTGGCGCTCCAATACGTGGTGAAACGGGCGGCTTTGATCGAGGCCTTCGCCTTGAAGCACGGCGGGTCGTCCCTCTCCATCACCGGAATAACCTTAGATAAATTACAGCCTCTTCTCACAAGGGAAGAGGGGGAATTGATCATCACTCATCTTTTGGCGCCGGACACCTTCATTGTTTGGGGACCTACTGAGGCCGTCGCGTCGCTTCAAGCGGAGGTTCAAGGGGTAAAGGAAATCAGGACGAATCCGCAGTTGCCTCGAGGGCCTTTGTTCAGTCCCAAGGCTGCGGAATTGGAGCCCGTTTTTGCCGCGTTATTGAAGGAATGCCTGGGCGAAATCCAGCTGAAGCACCCTAAGATCACCTTTATGCGCTCTTCTGACGGCGAATATGTTGGAACCATTGAGATGGTCCGGGACGTCTTAATTAAGCAATATTCCAGCCCGGTGGATTGGATCAAGACTGTCGGCGCCGTGACCCACCGGGGTTTCCGGGTTTGGGTGGAAGTGGGCCCCGGCAAGATTTACAGTACCATGGTCAAGAAATGCGACAAGAACAACACGGTGACGAATGTGGAAGACGCCAAGACCTTGGTTGCGGCCGTCAAACTCACCGGATAAGGCGATTCGCCACGAAGGTGCGAAGCCACGAAGAAAGATAAAAGAATGATAGAATTTCGCAGTATGAAATCTAAACCCCGCCTGATTCTTTCCACCTTTGCACTTATATGCCTTTTCACTTTTCCCCAAACGGTTTACGCCGATACCCCCAAACCCACGATTGTCGCCGACAAATCCCTGCCCAATGTCACTGTCATCCCGAACCCAGCCCGCGGAAAAAAACTTAACTTTCGAGTTATGGCCGCCGGCCCCTGCAAAGTCCGCATTCGAGTTAATAACCGTTTTTTTGATGTGGTGGCCACGATCGAAAAAGAAGGAAGCGCCCTTTTCGATATTCTTTGGAGCCTCAAAACCGTACCCGAAGGGATCTATTACTACCAAGCCCAGATTGAGGACAAAGCCACGGGCCAGATTACGAAACTGCCTTTACAAAAATTCGTAGTTTTAAAATAAAAGCCATTAATGGATTTATTTAAAAAGGAACAAAGCAATGATAAAAGCTATTTTTTTGGGTTCGTTGGTCGGTTCCTTTTCCGTCTTTTGCAACTATTTATTTTTTTTGAAGATCTTCCCTTATCAAAAATATATGCAAACCGAAATACTTAAAGGGTTCTTTATTTTTGGCTATATGATTTTAGAAGCCTATCTTTTGGGTTTATTACTAAATGTTTTCGTGAGTCGTCCAGAATTGAAAATGCAAAACGAAAATTCCAATTACATTGCTTATTTTTTAATCGTCGTTATTTCCTATTCAATCTCAATCGTTTGGTGCGTTATATTATTGGGACCCAAACGAGGATATTACCGTTGGAAGAATCCGTTCAAATCATAAGCACATGCCCTTGCTGACAAGCCTTCCCAAGTCCTGTACAATCCTTCCACCCAATAGCCCAAACCATCGGAGTCATTCTTGCCAGCGCTACCTGAAGTTCTTATCGTCGGACGTCCCAATGTGGGCAAATCCACCCTTTTTAACCGTTTAGCGGGTAAATCCATGGCGCTGGTGGACAACCAGCCGGGGTCCACCCGAGATCTCAAAAGCTTTGAATTACTCTGGAATGGCGTTACCTTCACTCTTACCGACTCCGGCGGATGGGTTCCTGGGGAAAAAGAGACCATTGCCCTCAAGGTGGGGGAACAGCTGGAAGCCCGCCTGAAAAAGGTTTCGGCCCTTTTGTTCATTGTGGATGCCCAAGAGGGTGCCACTCCCGCCGACAACCTCATTGCCCGTAACCTACGAAAGTACGGCATTCCTGCCTGGCTGATCGTCAACAAGGCTGACCGCATCGGCAAGCAAGACGAGGACATCTCCGATTTCCTGAATATGGGCTTCGATAAGGTCTTTCCTATTTCCGCGACCCACGGCATTGGGATCAACGACTTCTTGGATTCGGTTGTTTCGGCCATCGGCAAAACGTCCTCCAAACCCATGGGTGACAGGAAAATCGAGAAGAAACCCCTCAGACTTGCGATCTTAGGTAAACCAAACGTAGGTAAGTCCTCATTGGTCAATGCTTTATCCGGTAAAAAATCTCAAATTGTGGACGATATGCCGGGCACCACCCATGACGCGATCCCTGTGATCATTGAAACTGAAGACGATCCCTTGATCGTGGTCGACACGGCCGGCATCCGGGCCAATTTGAAACAGGACAGCCGCATCGAAAAATTAAGCGTCGAACAGGCGCTTTACGAACTCCAAACCTGTCAGGTCGCCTTGATCTTGATTGACGGCGAAAAGGGAGTCACCCACCAGGATGTGAATATCAGTAAAATCATCTTTGACGCCTTCCGGCCGGCCGTGGTGGTCATTAATAAGTGGGACCTTCATCACAAGGGGGCCGAACAGGCACAAGCCGAGAGAGTCATTAAACGCCAGTTGCGATACTTGAATTTTGCCCCCATCTTGTTCACCTCCGCCAAAACCGGACTGAACATGGATCGGGTGCTTCCAGCCGTTTATTCCGTTTTTGAGGAGAGCTGCCGAACCATTCCAACCCGGCAGGTCAATAACGCGCTCCAAGCGGCTGTCACCAAGCAATCCCCGCCCTACAGGAACGGGGGACAGCTCAAGATTCTCTACGGTTACCAAAGAATTGGCCATCCGCCCGCTTTTGAGATCTTCGCCAACCGGCCCGAATGCGCCGCGCCCGCCTACATGAGGTACCTGGAAGCGGAATTACGAAAGAGCCTCGAGATGGAATCCACGCCCCTTCAATTGGTCTTAAAGACCAAGAGCGATAAGAATAAAGAAGAACATGGGCGCAAAACCTTCAAGCGAAACTTTAACTTAAGAGCTCACAAAGAAAAGGTCGCCAAGAAGAAAGCCGAGAGGAGAAATCGTGGCTGATGTTTTGATTCCAATCGCCGCACATCTCATTGGATCCATTCCTTTTGGTTTTTTAATCGTCAAATGGGTCAAGGGCGTCGACGTTAGAACCCAGGGTAGCGGCAATATCGGGATGACCAATGTTTGGAGGGTGGCCGGCGCCAAGTGGGGAATCGTTACTTTAGCCTTGGATATCCTAAAAGGCGTCACGGCCATCTGGCTGGCGAGGCATTTTGATCCAGGAGACGATCTGCTCAAGGTCATTTGCGGTTTAACCGCCTTGCTCGGAAACGTCTTTCCCATTTTCCTTAAATTCAAAGGCGGAAAGGGTATCGGAATCAGTGTCGGCATCTTCTTTAGCCTCTTGCCGCTAGAAAGCACCGCAGGAGTAGCTGTTTTTCTGATACTTCTTTGGCTCTTCCGCATGGTTTCCCTGGGAAGCCTAATGGGAGCCACAACTATGATGTCCTACGCTCTTTATAATTTAGGGCTCAATTGGTTTTCCGGCTTGGCCATAGCCGCCACCCTCATGATATGGTGGACCCATCGCCAGAACATCAAACGCATTTTGAACGGTACTGAAAACAAAATCGGAAAGAAAAAATAGGACGGAAAAACATATGAAGTTATGTGTTTTAGGCGGCGGAAGCTGGGGAATCGCTTTAACTCTTCATTTGAAGAGGGCGGGCCTCGAACCATCCCTTTGGGATCACAACCCGATCCAAGCCGACTCGTTAAGGTCAAATCGTGAAAACTCAGTCCGCTTGCCCGGCATTAAACTCCCCAATGACATCCTTATCACCAGCGACCTTGAAGAAGGCCTTCGGGACTGCGAGGGGGTTGTCGTGGCCGTCCCTTCCCACGTTGTTCGATCCACCGCCAAGAGTGCGGCTCTTTACTGGCCCAAAGGCGCCTGGGTAGCCTGCGCTTCCAAAGGACTGGAAGAGGGAACTAATCTTCGAATGAGTGAAGTGTTAAAGCAAAACCTTAATTTAGATGTGCCAATCGCCGTTTTATCCGGCCCCAGCCACGCCGAAGAAGTTTCTCGAAAGATGCCGACGACGGTCGTCTCCGCCTCAACCGACCCCCACCTGGCCAAAACCGTTCAACAGGCTTTCCACTCGGATTATTTTAGGGTTTACTCCTCGACGGATATCGTCGGGGTCGAACTGGGCGGTTCCTTGAAAAATGTCATCGCCATCGCCGCCGGCATTACCGACGGGTTAGGGCTGGGAGACAACGCTAAGGCCGCCTTGATGACCAGGGGCTTGCACGAAATCACCCGTTTGGGCGTTGCCTTGGGCGCCCAGGCCCAGACCTTCGCGGGACTAGCCGGCATGGGCGACCTGATTGTCACCTGCACCAGCCGCCACAGCCGCAACCGCCTTCTCGGAGAAAAAATAGGGAAGGGCGCATCTCTCGAACAAGCCCTAAGAGAAATGACCATGGTGGCGGAAGGCGTCAAAACCTCCAAGGCGGCCATGGCCCTCGCCCAAAAGGCCAAGATCGAAGTTCCCATCACCGAAGAAGTTTATAAGGTCCTCTTTGAACGAAGGATGGCCAAAGAAGCCGTGTCCTCCCTCTTGTCCCGCACCGCCAAACCCGAGAATGATTACGCCGAAAGGATTTCGTTTTGACGCGCCAAGACTTGATGAAAAGCCTGACCCAATTGGGCCTCACGAAAAAACAAGCCCTTCAGACGGTGGATGTTTTTTTCAACACCATCACCACCGCCTTGCGGGAGGAAAAGAAAGTTTCTATAGTAGGCCTTGGCACATGGGAATGGAAAAGCCGGATCGCCCGCTTGGCCCGAAACCCCAAAACCGGCAAGGTGGTGGCTTTGGGCAGCCGGAAGGTCCTTGTTTTTAAACCCAGCCGGCTCATCAAAAAGAAGCTCAAAGGCAGTTGAGATCTTGGTGGTTCTGTAGGGGCGGGTCTGAGACCCGCCCAAGAATAAGTCCGGTCAAAATGAAGGCCGGGCAGGTCTGAGACCTGCCCCTACGAAGCAATTTTAAACCCATGAGGGTCCCAATGCCTGAAGAAGAAAAGCTTTTTTACACCATTGGCGAAGCGGCGCAGATCGTTGATGTGAAGCCTTACGTGCTTCGTTATTGGGAATCCGAGTTCAAAAAATTAAACCCCCAAAAATCCGAAACCGGCCAGAGAACCTACCGTAAGAAAGACTTGCAAGTCGCTTTAACCATTAAAAGGCTCTTGTACGAAGAAAAATACACCATCGCGGGCGCCCTTCCCAAGTTGGACGAACTGGAAAAAGAAGTCCTCGACCAGATCGATATGTTCGCGCCCAAGCCATCCGCCGAGGAAATAATCGAGGAGGCGCACTCCCAACCCGAGCCTGTTTCCCCCGCGTCTGAAGCCAAACCAAAACCAGTTCCATTGACTGCACCCGTTGCCGCCCCTGTTCCAGCTGTCCCAAGAGAAAAAGTCATTGAATTAAAAAGCCTGATCGCCGGGATCCACTTGATCCTCAAGAAATACCACTTGGGCTAAGGCGGGTTGAAACCTTGCTTCCTCGTTAAAAGCCCCAAATAAACCTTCTTTTAGCGGGCTTCTTTTCTTGAACGCCGTAATTTTTTGGCCTATAGTATGCATCCCTTCGGGGGATGTTTGATGTGAAATGGTTGGGACTAGGACGTTCTCTTAAGTCCCGCAAGGTAACTTTGGACGGGGTGTAGCGCAGTGGTAGCGCACTTGGTTCGGGACCAAGGGGCCGGAGGTTCGAATCCTCTCACCCCGACCAAAGTCACCCTTTCAACATCTCGGTTCATGGTCGGTTTTTCGGGGCGTGGCGCAACCCGGTAGCGCAGTTGCATGGGGTGCAAAAGGTTGCAGGTTCAAATCCTGCCGCCCCGACCATTTTCGTAATAGGGCTGAGGTCGTTTCAATCTTACTTAGATTGAAACGACCCGGCCCTTTTTTTATTCCATTTAGTGCACTACCACACTTTTTCAAAAAGTCAAAAATAAGCCCAATTTATTCAAAAAACTGACAATTTTAACCTTGGTGTCAAAGGAGGTTATTCGATGTTTAACGCTTTCATCGCGACGATTAAAGGCCGGGTCCAGGGGGTAGGCTTTCGATATTTCACGAAAGGCAAGGCGAATGAGCTGAATTTATCAGGTTGGGTGCGGAATCAGCCCGATGGAACCGTGGAATTGTTGGCAAAAGGGAATAGGACTTCCTTGGAACAGTTTATGCAAAGCTTAGAAGCAGGTCCAATCGGAAGCCGGGTAGAAAAGGTAGAGTCCCAATGGATCGAGGACTCCCAAGAATACAAAGGCTTTGAAATTCGAGGGTAACCAGATGATGGCTAAAAAAACGAGCCTGAAATCGATGCCAATCCGCAAGCCCCACCCAAGGGCGAATGTCCCCTTTATTCCCATTCTTTTGAAAAAAGCATTTACCTCCAACCGGTTCAAAAACAGCGAACGCGTCACTACGGATAGTTTGAAACTTTATTTCAAGGAAATTTCCCGCGTTAAACTCCTGACCGGTCCCGAGGAAGTCTCCTTAGCCAAGCGAATTGAAAAAGGCGACATGGCGGCCAAACAATGGCTCATCTCCGCTAACCTCCGCCTGGTCATCAAGGTCGCCAAGAAATACATGAATCAGGGTTTGGCCTTCCAGGATCTCATTGAAGAGGGCAATTTGGGACTTATCAAAGCCAGTGAAAAATTCTCCTGGCGCAGGGGTTTTAAATTCAGCACTTACGCCACTTGGTGGATCCGCCAATCCATCACGAGGGCCTTGTCCAACCAATCCCGGACGGTCCGGGTTCCCGTCCATGTTTCCGAGGACATCAACCGGGTCCAAAGGATCACCCGGGACCTTACCCGCAAACTGGGCCGAGACCCGAGCCTGATGGAAATCTCCAAGGCCTCCCGGCTAAAATTCGATAAAATCCACAAACTCCAGCGCCTGGCCCAAAGGGATATTTCCCTTGAGCTTACGGTGGGGGACGAGGCGGGGTCCAAATCCATCGGCGATTTCATCGAGGATAAAACGGTTTCAAGCCCGGCCCAGAACGTCTTCGATCAATTGCGGACCGAAAAACTCAAAAAGCTCATCGAGACCTTGAACGAAAAAGAACAAAAAGTCATATTCATGCGGTTCGGATTTGACCAGGACCATCCTAAAACCCTCGAGCAGACTGGCAGCCTTTTAGGCGTCACCCGCGAGCGGATCCGTCAAATTGAGGAAAAAGCCCTCCAGAAAATAAGATCCCTCATGAAATCCAACGGCCAAGAATACCGTGAACTTTTAAACGAATTTGTGTAAGATTCTTTCCGGCAAAGCCTCCTCCGTTTTTCCTGACGCCTTTCGCCAATAAAACCTATCAAAGGATGAACCATGGATTTCAAGAGCTTGATCCGTGATGTTCCTGATTTTCCGAAAAAGGGAATAGTTTTCAAAGACATTACCCCCCTTTTAAAGGACGCCAAGGCCTTTCAAGAAATCATCCGTCATTTGGCGGATCATTATCAAAGTTCCAAAATTACTTCGATCGTGGCGATGGAATCCCGTGGATTCATTTTTGGCGCGGCCTTGGCCGTTGAAATGGGCGTCGGTTTTATTCCGGTTCGAAAACCCGGAAAATTACCTTGGAAGACCTATCAAGAAACCTACGAACTGGAATACGGCAAAGATACCTTAGAAATTCACCAGGATGCCGTTAGCCCCGGCGACCGGGTTTTGGTCTTGGACGATGTCTTGGCCACCGGGGGAACCGCGGCAGCGACCATTCGTTTGGTGGAAAAGGCCGGGGGTCAAGTGGTGGAGGCTTGTTTTATCATTCAATTGACCTTTCTCAACGGCCAGCAAAAATTGAAAAGCACCCCCCTCTACTCTATAATCCAGTACTAGTTTTTCCGGTTTTCCATTACATTGAGGGGCCTCCAACAGGGGAAGCGGCCCTCGTAGCTCAGTTGGATAGAGCGACCCTTTCCTAAAGGGTAGGTCACGCGTTCGATTCGCGTCGAGGGTACCATCGGATGAGGCCTTCCCTCGAGGGAAGGCTTCGCTTTTGTAACGGGCCTCCGGGGTAGTCCGGAGACCACGAATTTCAAGTTTCGATTGCCGTGCTTTGAGGCACTGACGTTAAATCAAATTAAGAGGATTTTATGGCGATTAATTGGGGACAACAATCCGTTCATTCGGAAAAATCCGCGGCACAAAAATGGCTTCACTGGGCCAAAGCTCACCAGGAAATAGTCACCGTGAGCGTTATTCTTTTTCTTCTAGCGGGCTTAGGGGTTCCTTACTACCTCCACAGCCAGGCCAAAGCCGAAAATGACGCCAAGGGAGTGCTCAACCTCGGTCAATATTACCTTCACTCACAGGTGGACCTGAAGAACGGACCCTTTAAGTCCGAAATAGAGCGGGACCAGCAAGCCATGCAGACATTCCAGCGGATCATCACCGATTACTCCGGGACAAAAACCGCCAACATCGCCCGTTATTACGTTGCGAAATGCCAATTGGATCTGGGCCAATTTTCCCAGGCTTACACCAGTTTTGACGCTTCCAACGAGGCTTTGAAGGGAAGTCCCTTGGGGGACGAAGCTTATCTAGGAAAAATCATGTGCTTGACCGCCCAAAGTCAGTGGGCTCCGGCCGGGACTTTATCGGAGACTTTTTTAAAAGACCATTCCGACAGTTTTATAGCCCCTGAAGTCCGCTTGGCGCTCGCCGGCATTTATTTACAGACCCAGAAAAAAGAGTTGGCCGTGGAACAGCTGAAGTTGACCGTTCAATCCTATCCGGACACTTCCTGGAGTAAAGAAGCGGCCAGGCAATTGAGCAATTTGAAAGCATAAACTTTGGACGTAAGCCCGTTTCAAGCCGTTTCGCTCAAGCCCTGGCTTCCAGGGTCTTTTTGAGCCGATCGATCCCTTCCTCAAACACCGCCGCCGGCGGCAATAAGCTTAAAACTAAAAAGCACCCGTGGGAAAAATCGTAAAATCCCCCCGGCTGGACCAAGACCTTTTGCTCCTCCATCAATTCAATCACCAGTTTCTCGTCCGAGGCTCCCGGTTTTAACAGCTCCACTAAGGCGTACCATCCAGCCTGAGCGGGCCAAACCTTGACCCACGAGAGGGGCTTGAGTCCTTTTTCCAAAAAAGCCCGGTTGGCTAAGACCCGGTTTAAGACCTGCTTTTGGAAAGAAGGCGCGAATACCAATAAATCCTTCAGGGCCCCTTGAACCGGACTATTCACCGACAAATAGGTATCGGCGATCAATTCCAACCTTTCCCGGCAGTCGTCCAAAATCCCTGGCGGGCCATCGAGAACAATCCAGGAAAGTTTTAGCTGGGGCATCCCTAGGCTTTTGGAAAGTCCGCCCAAACGAAAGGACAAAACCTCCGAAGATAACATTCTCTGGTTTTTTTGGCCGGAATAACCAAATTCGGCAAAGACCTCGTCCGACAAGTAGGCGATTCGCCGTTTTTGACAAAGCTTCATCAGGAATTGTTCATCTTCCGGCGTCAAAAAGCAGCCGGTTGGATTGTGGGGATTCACCGCGATGATGCCTTTACAGTTGGACTTCTCGATGGCGTCCAAGGAGTTCCGGTCCAGGGGCCAGCCCGGTTCCTGCCGATAAGAATAGGGAAGAGCTTCCAATCCTTCCAATCGCAAAAGATGGTCTAAAAGGGGATAGCCGGGAGTGGGAACCAAAAAAGAATCCCCGGGATTTCCCAATAGTTTGAAAATAAAGGAATAAGCCTCGCTGGTGCTGGCGGTGAGGATAACTTGAGAAGCCTCAACCGAAGAACCTTGGGCGCTCAAATAGCGGGCAACGGCTTCCCTGGCAACGGAATGGCCAAAAGGTTCCGGTTCATATCGCAAGGCTTGAGGCCTGCCGAGGGGTTCCAAGAGATGAAGCGGGTATTCAAAGCCGCATTGGGTGGGATTGGACTGGGTCAAATCGAGGACAGGGACGTCCTTGAGTCTTTCTTGGACCCTGGCAATGGGATTGTGCGAAAGATCATCCGGTGTCCTGGTCGAAAAACTCATTTAAATCCCCTTAAAGTAAAACTTTAAGACAATCAAAAACTTCAGCGTTTTAGCTATTTAAACCGCGTAATAGCCATCCCCCACACCCACAACCCTTCAAAGAAAACTAAAACCCATAGCCTGTAAAGGATTTATCCAAGGGCCCGCCTTTTAACCCCTCCCTTGATCCAAACTTTTTGATGTCGGCCCATTCCAGGTGCTAAATCATTGGATTTGTCGGCTGCACCAAAGGGTCCTTTTACGATCCCTTCTAATCGATTTTCAGCCTTTTAAGCGCTAGTACAAAGATTGCTCATAGGTAATAATCGTTCAAATAAACATCGTTTAAATGCAAATTTGACCCATTTTCAGGGTTCTTAAATTCAACCTTACCTTTGAGCCGCCAAAAGGCCCTCAAAAGACTAAAAATAGTACGGATAAACAATGACTTAAATGCCGTTCCGTAACTAATTTTGGCCTCTAATCCTCCAAAACATCGCCTTTCATCTGATCCCGTAAGGCCTTTCGACCTTGGGCGCGAAAACGCCTCAAAACTTCTTTAGGACCCTCCGAGCGGCTCAAGTTCAAAGCCTGGACCTTCTGGGGCCCGCCGAAAGCCTTTCCATGGGCTTGCCGGGCCTTGGTGGAAGCCAGCTTGACATAGCTTTCGCTCACCATAATGCTGGAGTGACCCATCAAATCGCGGATTTCATACACACTGGCGCCGGACTCGGCCAATTGGGTTCCGAAAGTGTGCCTTAACAC
>CAZHFP010000008.1:0-10631 GCA_964531065.1 uncultured bacterium | reverse complement strand
CATACACACTGGCGCCGGACTCGGCCAATTGGGTTCCGAAAGTGTGCCTTAACACGTGAACGGTTAATTCTTCAGGGTTTTCCATGGCGGCCCATTGGGCTGCTTTCTTCACCCACATTTCAAGAAAATGCGGATGAATCGGCTTTTGAACGCTTCGGGGGCTGGAAAAAAAGAAGGGGCCGTTGGAATCAAGCTGGGCTCTGGCGGCCTCCATGTACTGATTGATGAAATCTCTCAGTAGTTCTGTCATGGGCACGGTCCGCTCTTTGTCGCCCTTGCCAATGACCGTTACAGTCCTTTGGTCCAAGTCAACATCCTTAAGGCGGAGGCTGGCCATTTCCGAGACTCGAAGGCCGCAATGGTAGCCCAATAGTACGACCAAACTAATTTTTAGGGCCTCTAAATCCCCGGTTTGGAGGCTTTTAACCATGGCCGCGCGTGCCTGAAGCGGCAGAGGACGGGGATTGCGCTGCGGGCTTCGGATGGCCAGGTTGTGAAAGACGGCGGTCGGATCATTCGTGATCTGTTGGATGGAGGCCAAGTAGCGATAAAAAGACCGGGTCGAGGCCAGGATGCGCTTCATGGACCGGGTGGAATAGGATCCCCGGGCCTTGCCAGCCGGAGTTTGGCCAGGCTTGGTAAGTTGTCCCACAAACCTCGCCAAGTCCTGGGGCCGGGCCGTAGCTGGCGTGAGGCTTGAATCATCCAGAAACTGTTTGAGTACGCGAAGATCTTGGTGGTAATTGGATTTGGTGTGGGGTGATTTTCGAAGGGCCAAAAACCCCGAATAGGGTTCGAGCTGTTGAAGGTCATCGGGACGATTGAAGGACGCCTGTTGATTTTCGTCAGTCATAAAGCCTCCCAATAATCTTCTATAATTGTAGTTATAGAAGTTATGGATCTTTCTGTCAACCATCTTTTTGAATTCTCAGGTAATTAAAAACGCCAACACAAAAACTCTTGGACCCCAAATTTTTAAAGGTGTTTTGGGGCGTTTTTGCGAATAAAGGCGGTTTTTTTTAACGATCGCCAGGGGGGCCAGTTCATAACCCATCGTTAAAAAACCCTTACCAAGCCAACGGAAGCAAAAAATCATCCAGGAATTTTTGAAAGGATTCGGGAGACTCGATCGGCAGCAAGTGGCCAACCCCTTGCAAAATTTTTAATTTCGCGTCAGGCAGCAACTGGGCCATGGATTCGGATTCCGATACCGGTATCAAGGCATCCTCGGCCCCCGCCAAAACCAACGTTTTCATTTTAAGCCGTGGCAAAAGGTCCGTTTGGTCCCGGCGATCCGCCATGGCCCGTTGGGCCAAAGCCACCGCTTCGGGTTTCGTTTCGCGAATCCATTGACTGACCTTCTTGGCCACTAATTTTTTGCGCTCCAAGGTGCTTTTACCCAGTAACCCCGGCAGCATGGCTTCCGCCAAGGGTCCGGTTCCCTCTTTTTCAACCTTTAAGGCCATCTCCAGGCGCTTTTGACGGGCTTCTGGTTGATCCGCCCCCGCTTTGGTAGAAAACAACATCAGTCCCTTGATACGGTCTGGAAATTGACGGGCAAATTCCAGCGACCAATAGCCTCCCATGGAAATACCACCCAGAACAACTGGACCCTTAACTCCTTTTTCTTCAAGATGTTTTTCCAATCCCAGGGCCAGCTCGGGCAAGTTTAATCCGGCCGGCGCCAAGGGAGAGGCGCCAAATCCAGGAAAATCAGGGAGGATCAATTGGAACCCGGGAGGGCTTTGAAGATTTTCCCAAATCAAATGGGACAGTGGAAAGGCATGTAACAACACGACCGGCAACCCCTCACCAAAAACTTGAGACTCAATCTTCGGAAAAGACATAAAGTTCCTTTAAAAGCTGGCCTTGAGAAGCCCATTCTAAAGATTTACTTTAAGGCTTAAAGTTAATTCTTTGTTTTCAAATCCTGTACAGGTGTTGGAGGGCGCCGGCCCAAGAGAACTTTTTCGATATTATCCGCAGCCAATAAAGCCATTCGATCCCTTGTTTGGACCGTGGCGCTTCCCAAATGGGGCAGTAAAACGCAGTTAGAAAGCTTTAAGAGTTTTGGTTCGATGCGGGGTTCAAATTCATAAACATCCAACCCTGCCGCATAGATCATCTTAGCTTTCAAGGCTAAGGCCAGGTCCTTTTCCTTATGGATAGGTCCCCGGGCCGTATTCACGAAGATGGCCCTGGATTTCATTCGCTTAAACTCACTTAAGGTGAATCGGTGCCGCGTTTCGGGAGTCAAAGGCGCGTTAACGCTGATAATATCAGATTTTTTTAACAACTTTTCAAAAGAAACAAAATGAGCGTTGTAGCGCTTCTCCAGCACGGACGATTCCCGCCGCCTTTGATGATAAAACACCTTCATGTTCCATCCCCTTCCCCGCCAGGCAACCGCCTTTCCAATTCCTCCAAATCCATAGATCCCTAAGGTTTTGTTGGCTAAGTCGTTACCCATCAGCAATAAAGGGTGCCACCCTTGGAATCGGCCGGCACGAACCAGCTTTTCGCCTTCAGGAATTCTTCGGGCGCAGGCCAAAATTAAAGCCCAGGCGATATCCGCCGTGGCTTCATTCAATATTTCCGGTGTGTTGGTGACCCATACACCCTTTTCCTTCGCGGCGTCTAAGTCGATATTGTTGTAACCCACGGCGTAATTAGCGACGCATTGAAGGCGGACGCCGGCGTTAAACACGGCACGGGTAATGGGGTCCGCAAGGGTCGTTAAGAGGGCGTGGTACGGTTTGATTTTGGTGATGAGTTCTTTTTCAGTCAACTGCTTTTTGTTCCAGGTGACTTGAAAGTTTTTGGAGAGCTTTTGGAAAGCCGCGAGCGGAAGATGATTGGTGATAAAGACGCGTTTTTTCAATGAAAAGACCTGAATTTCAGTACTTTATTGTCCCGGCTGGGGCGTGATGGTTCCTGTTGGGGTAGCCGTTTCCTTGGGGTTGATTTTGTAATACATCTTCTGAAATAGGTTCGGACCGGGCGTATTGGTGATCGTCGGGGTCGGGGTCAAGGTAGGGGCAACCCTGGCATCCACCAGTATCTGCCGGTCATGGCCGCCTTTTTTCACCGTCTCAAGGATATCCACTTCAATGGCGTATTCTGATTTTTTAAGCTTATGAAACTTGCCGTAAAGGGTGATCCTTTCCCCGGCAGAGAGCTGGTCCAATTCGGTCAGGTCTCCCGCTTGAGTCTTAAAAAGCAGAATCGGGAATCCATAATGATAATCGTCTTTTTCTTTCAAGCTGAACTGTAAAACGTGGTATTGGTTGACGTCAAAACCGATGTCGGCCAACCGCTCTTTATACTGGTAGGGAGCGATCCAGTTCAGCGAGGTGAAGGTTCCGTCGAATTGAATGGCTCTTCCGCTGTTGATTTCGTTGTAGTGGGTCCGCAAAAAATCCAAATTTATGATGTCGTAATTGGAGATGTAGTAATCCTCGGCCGGTTTGGCGAGGAGGATGGAACCGGACAACAAAATAGAAAAAAGGGCGGAAATATAAAGTTTTTTCAAGAAACCACTCCTCCATCGGTTGGCGGTCTTTTTTAAGAGGCGCCCATTATAGCGGTTCCCCCCTGCCCCACCAACTGGTTTTTGCCCTAGGCTTTCCGGGGAAACCAAACTCTTTTTCCATAACCCTTGGTGTAAAAGTCCATGAAAATGACTTTTTTAGCGGCGGTTTAAAACATCGGGGTCAAATTAAAGTGAAAGCTGGGAGGCCCGGCCTGGTCCAGCCTCCAGGCCACGTCAAAGCGAAGCATGACCAGGGCCCTTTGGAAGGCAAAATTGTAAAAACGAATGCCTGCTCCGGCGCTGCTCAAAAGAGGCGAATCCGGCAGGTTCTGGAGCTGGTTCGACACGACTCCAGCGTCCAGAAATCCCGCCAATTCGATGTCCTTCATCAAAATAAACGAGAGAGGCTGGGGGATGAAATTCATGTTGGTGGCGATGGGGTAACGGAATTCCATATTCCACAATCCCAAGTTGGAACCAAAGAATGTGCTGGCCCCATAGCCCCGGATGGTCGTAAAAAAAGCCTGGAATGGAGCGTCATCGCCGATAAAAAAAGATTGGGGATTGGGTCCTTGGGAGGTCATGGCGATAAAGCGGTTGGCCCAAATGAGGTGGTTTAAAAAACCAATATCGGCGTAAAACTGCGTTTCAAATAAAAGATTAGCGAAAGAAACGTTGGCGTCCAAAACCGGAACCGCGTGAAGGAGGGTAAAATTCGCCGCGTAGCCGCTGCTCGGCCAAAACTGGGTGGCCCGCCGCCTGTCCTGAACCAGCGAAACCCGGTAATAGTTCGCGATATTCCATTGGTCGGTATTTTCAAAGTAGTTGGAAAGGCCCTCGGAGAAACTCAGGTAAAGGGGGCTTCCCTGAAACCGCTGAGTGCCCAGCCCATATTCCAAGCGGGTCGCGGAATCGAGCGGATACGTGAAATTGATATTCAAGCCATTCTCATTGTTGCGGTACTGGTTCACCAAATTGCCTGTTTGAACGTCAAAAAGCTGGAAGAAATTTTGGTAATAGAAAAAGTTGACATCCACCGTCGTCCGCCAGGCTGAAAATTGGTAATCCGCCTCCACTCCTGTCCGGACGCCCGGAATGGTATCCCCTAAAACGGCCAGCCGGTGATCCCCTAAATAATCGCTCAATTGTAAAATCCCGCCTCCCACAAAACCGAAAGAACTATCGTAGCCTGCCAGGAATAAAAGGATGTCCGGTGAGACCATCAAATGGTAATCCTTTGATTCCACTTTGAAAACGGGATGGACTTCCAGCACCGGCGAGGGGGCGCTTTCGCCCGCTTTGTTCACGGCCGTGACGTAATAATAATAGTCCTTGTCCGTTTCAATATCGTAATCCGTGTATCTTCCCTGGCGAAGACTAGAAACGGTTCCCGCTAGAGTGAAGGTTCCCTCCTGAGTTTTGGAGCGGTAGACCCGGTACTCATTGATGGAATCCCCATCCAATTGGGTGACGGGCCATTGAAGCTGAACGAGATTGGAGGCTTCGATCACTTCCGGACGGGGCAGGGCTAAAGGCGGCTGGGTCGGGTTTTTTTTATCTTTGGGTGAATCCAATTCCATTTTATCGGCGTTATCCTGATTCTCGGCCTCTTTGACATCGCCGGCGGAGGGAGCAGGGATTAGGTTTTGAGCGTTCGCGAAGGCGTTGGATAGATACGGAAGATCCGAGGGAGGCGGCGGCTGTTGCTCGATTTTTTCCGCCCGGAATTGATACAAGGACTCCTGGGCCTTCTGATAGAGGCAGCCGTAAAAATATCCAGCATCGGGCGAGGGCGCGGCGTTTAAAATATCAACAAAGGTATTGGTCAGCTGGGTCAGTCCCTTCCCTGTCGCCTCCATTCGGTAAAGATTGAATATTTTTTTGTTCAGGTTGGATGTGAGGTAAATGTCGTTTTTCGCCATTCGAAAGGAGGAAATGGTTCCCATCTCCCCTCCCACCACCGCCGGCGGACTTGCGGGAAGACCTTGGGCGTCCAAATCCAGCCGTTTGATACGAGTTTCGCCGCCCTCCTCACCCAGATAAAAAAGACCCGTTCCATCCGGTGAATAGCAGGCCCAGGACTCGCTTTCTTCGTTATGGGTAAGGCGGTCGATCTTACCGGTTGCCAGCTCGAACCGGTATAGATCCACGGTCGTGTAATCAAACCCGGAAAAGACGATGAAGCGTTGATCCGGCGACCAGGCCGGGGAAAAAACCAAAGGCATTTTTGGAATTTTGAGATCTTTAATTTTCCGGGTCTTTACGTCCATCGTGTTCAGCACATATTCACCATCCCTGTTCGAGGCGTAGGCCAGATTTTTTCCGTCCGGCGACCAGGCGATGCCCGACCCCTGGCCTTGAATAGTTTGGGTCAAAATCATGTTTTTTTTCTTGGAAGCGACATCCCACAGAACCAGGTCCCTTCCCCGGAGATAGGCCACCGTGTTTCCATCGGGTGAAACAGCTGACTTGGAGACGCCCCGCTCCAATACTTCCCCATACTTATCCGGGGCGGGCATTCCGTTAATCCGCGACCAAGCGTTGGACTTGACGTAAAAATGCCAATGTTCGTAAAGCTCATCCATGGAGACGCCCAGACTATTTTTAATGACCGAGTCCGCTTGCTGATTAGCGGTCATTTTTTTCATCATTTGATAAACCTTGTCGGAGCCATAGACCTGGGAGGCGTATTCCAAAATACTTTGCGATTCCTTGTAGGCCATGTACACCTGCTCGAAATGATCGAAGGATTCCAGCAAGTTTAAGGGAATCACTTGGTCGTTGAGGACGGCGTCCCGCAAAACCATTTCGCCTTGGGCTTCCCAATGCTGGGCCGTCCATTCGGCCATACCTTCCATCATCCAATTGGGGACGAAAACCGCTTTAAAAAGATTGACTGACCTCCAGCCCTCCCCATAAATCATGTCGTACTGGAAAGCATGGGTTAACTCGTGGGTGATGACCTTTTCAAATTCATGATAAGAACCGTCCATGGGAACCACGATGCGGTTCTTAAAAACCTCGGTGAATCCACCAACGCCCTCCGGCAGTACTTGGGGGCTGATGTTGGTTTCCTGAAACTCGGCGGGGGTTCCGTAAATAAAAAGCGGGATTTTTGTTTTGGGGACAAAATCATACATCTGACTGATGTGAATGAAGGCTTTTTCGGCAGTTTGGGTCGCGGATCTGGCGATCGCTTCACATTCTTGGTAGTAGTAGATCTGAAAATGCTCGGTTTCGAGAATTTTCCAATGGTGGTCCGTATGGTAGCGGACCTTATTCGTCCCAAAATCGAGACCCATGGAAACGGAAGGAAGAAAAATTAATAAAAGAGACAAAAAGAGCGGTTGAAGCAAAGCATTTTTCTGAGGGCAAAAGTCCTTGATCAATTTCATGCGCTACCCTTTAAGCGGGCTGGAAATTACCTCAGGTGCGCCACCCAAATCGCCGAATGTCCCTGCCGAAGCCACAATCCTTGATCGGCGACAAACGCCACTTTCACGCCGTCGGGAGAAATAGCCGGGGCACGGTGGGAAACTTGAGGAAGGATCAGGTCCTCAACGGAATCCAGATTAGCGTCCAAGATCCGAATCCGCTTGGATTCCATTAGGAACCCGTAAGGGTAAAACAGGTTGAGTAACACCGACCGGCTTCTTTTTTCTTCAAAAATTATTTTCTGCGCGTCGGCATTCCAAGCGATATCCGCAAGCGACCCCTGGGCGGCGTAAAGCTTTTCGCGTTTGGTTCCATCAGCCAATACCGACCAAAGCGCGCTGGCCTTTCCGTCTTCAGTCAGATAGATGTATCGAAAACCGTCAGGAGCCGGAAGAACCTCTTTCACAGAGATTCCTTTCATTTTTTGGTTCTCGGCCCTTTCCTCATCGGAGAGAAGGGGCTCCGATTTTCCCGAGGCGATATTCAATAGGTTAAAGGTTCCGTGAGTCCCGTCGGCGTAGGCGATATTTTCCGCGGACATGGTCCAGGAAGGCGAAAGAATGGGCGACGTGGAAGTCAGAAGCGGTTTTTTCGCCTTGCCCATGGGATAAGCGCGCAATTGATATCCTGAATCGTCCTGGGTGACATAAAGAAACTGCTTAGTTTTTTCCGACCAGGGAGTCCCGTCGCTAAAAGGCTGAACGCCGCTCCGCCTCAAAACCAGGACCGCGCCCGAATCCGCGTCCACTTTCCACAGTCCCCTTTCCCCGCCCTTCACCGGGTCGAGGATAATTGATTTTCCGCCGTCCACAAAATAAGGGTGAAAGGCTTCGTCACCCGCCGCCACTTTAAACTTGGTGAGAATCTCTTTTGGGAAATCCTTCACATTGCGCTTGATTGCCTCGTCGGCGGCGGCTTCGATAATTTGGAGGAACCATCCTTCATTCGTCTTCAGCGAAAAAGCAAGCTTTTGACGGTTCGACGTCTGTGGATTATTCAATTCGGCTTTGCTCTCGGGCGAATAGGCGATGATTCCGATTTCACCCTGAGGGTCCTTCGAAGCCATGCCAAGTCCCACTAGATTGGCTTTCGGTATTCCATAGGGGAGGGCGTTCAAGCCGACCATCAGCAAAAGGCAAACCGTTCCCAGTACACACAATGACTTCATCCAATTCAAACGCTGCTCAACTTCTGGGGTTGAGGCGACCGCTAAACTGACCAAGGTCGCGATGAGCGCCAGGATTCCGAACACCAGGCTTAAAAAAATAAACTGCACGGACCACAAGCACAAGGATATCACCGCGGGAACTAAACCCAAAAAAGCCGCGATTCGAAAGGCAGCAATCGTTGGAAAACGGTTTAGGGTATAGGCAATGGCGTACCACAACAGGTAAAGCAAAAATAAAATGAAGAGGCACACGAGCCCCATGATGTTTTTAATGGGCGGGACTTTTCCAATGGCTACGAGAATGCCGTAGATTCCGATGGCCTGGTAAATCAAGACCTCGGCGATAATTAAAGGAATTTTCCAAGCGTGGGAAAAATGTTTGTTTTTCTTGGCCTCGGCGGAATAATCCGCGCGAAGGCCATTGCGGACCTGGCCGACACACAAAAGCCCGAGACCCACAAATAAATAAGGTAAATGAGGAAGCAATTGGGCGACCGCGGGTTTGAGCGCCGCCGGCACTAGGTCTTTGAGATGCAACAGGATTCCCAGAAAAATAAAACCGACTCCGAAGGCCATCCAGGTGGTCGAGGTCATCAACTTGGTCACGGCCTTCATCAACTTGCTTTCGCGGCGCGTTACTTTCGCCGCCACCGCAGCCGGTTCAACCGGTGGTGGAACTGCCTCTGCCGGAGTTTGCGCCTGCTTTGCGGTTTCAGCCACGATGCCCCCCTTGTGATGGACCAAGATCCCTTAAATTAGTCTCGCGCCGCCCGGCCTCGTCTTTAGAAAGCCCGATATTCCAGTTGGAATCCGCTGTTAGCCCTGCTCAAAAATGAAAAAGGCAGAATCCCGTTCAACAACTGATCGAACTTGACCGCCTGATCTGTCTTGACCACCGGCTCGCCCTTAATGCCCGCCAAGTCAGCGGTCAATTTGACCGCGTCATAATAATTTCCCAATTGATCGACAAAACCCAATTCAAACGCTTTCTTTCCCGTTAAGACCCTTCCGTCGGCGTAGGGCGTGACAAAATTTCGAATTTCCTGGTCGGTCACCTGTTCCGGCTTTTTCTTCCACAGCTTAGCCAACCGATCCTGAAAAGCGGCCTTACGGCCGTCCAAAACCGAACCTAAAAATTGCTGAAATACGTCCATGATGGTTTCCTGAAGATAGGCCCGCTCCTCGGGATTCATCGGCCGGCTGAAAGCGCCCGTGTCCTTGAATTTACCGCTTTTCACCGTTTGGAAATTCACCCCGACTTTTTTTAAAAGCCCTGAAGCGTCCGGGAATTCGGCGATAACTCCGATGGAGCCGGTTAAGGTGCCCGGATTAGCGACAATCTTGTCGCAAGCCGCGGCGATGTAATAGGCTCCCGAGGCCGCCAGGCTCGACATACTGGCCACCACGATTTTTTTATTCTGCCGGGCGCTCAAAATTTCTGAATAAATTTCCTGGGAAGGCGCGACCGCCCCGCCGGGGCTGTTGAGCCGGATGATCATGGCCTTTTTCGAGCTGTTTTTGAATTTTTTGATTCGGCGGACTAGGTCGTCGCTTTGATAAATCGGCCCGTCCACCTCCACCAGAGTGATTTCGTCCGAACTGGGCAAAAAGGAGGAACCCGTGGATTTGCCGACAATATGCTGGATAAAAATAACCACAAAGATAAAACTAAAAATGAAAAAAGCGAAGAAACCCAATAAAACATAAAGAAAAGTTTTGTTTTGCGGCGTT
Organism: uncultured bacterium; assembly: GCA_964531065.1. Lineage (GTDB taxonomy): Bacteria > Oederibacteriota > Muellerivitia > Muellerivitales > Muellerivitaceae > PALSA-1180. The sequence goes on along the minus strand of CAZHFP010000008.1, from coordinate 765 downwards.
TGGGGTGGGGCGGTCATTTTCATAGGTGGGTTATGGTAACAGACCCCGAAAAACGTTGCAATATCAACGAAAGCCGGGTTTCCTTAGTCCTTCCACTGATTTCCTAAATAGCGGCAGCTTCCCGCCCAACCGCTGGCGATTCCCTCGCCAATTTCTTTTTTAACGTCGGGATTAACGGGCATTCCTGGAAAATCCGCCAGAGGATAAAAAGCGGCATCCCTCAAAACCGCGTCGGGCGTCACTTTGATTTTGAAATGATCCGCGGTCACCAAAAAATAAAGGTTAAGAACCTGGCGGTGGAGGTTCGGCGGGATCGAATCATGAACCAACACAAGCTTCCCTACCTGGATATTCAAACCCACTTCCTCTTGAAACTCCCGAATTAAGGCCTGCTCGGCACTTTCGCCAAAGTCGACTCCTCCGCCCGGGATCAGCCAATAACTTTTCCCGTCCTTCTCGTGGCGGACCAGAAGAATTTGTTGGTCCTTGACCAAAATTCCCGCGACTCGGATTCGAATATTTTGCATAAAGCCACCCCGTTTTAGCCACAGATGAACACGGATGAACACAGATAAATCTTTCCAAGAATATCAGAATCGTCCGGTTTATTTAACGACTTCGAAAAATGTCCTTTTGTATCCGTGTTAATCCGTGTTCATCCGTGGCGAAAGATGCTTTTGAAGTTCATCCACGACGGCTTCCGTGGTTTTAAAATCATCCAAGTTGATCCATTCCACGCTGTGCTGATGTTTAAACCAGGTCCAT
>CAZHFP010000007.1:35619-36794 GCA_964531065.1 uncultured bacterium | reverse complement strand
TTGCTTAAAAAATGTCCCATCTTCAAACGTTTTGCGTCCATATATTTAGCGTTTACCTCATTGGGAGGAATCTCAATCGGCACGCGTTCCACCACGTTTAAACCATAGCCTTCCAATCCCACGATTTTCTTCGGATTGTTGGTGAGCAGGCGGATATCCCTGAGCCCCAGGTCCACCAAGATTTGGGCTCCGATACCGTAATCCCTCAAGTCCGCCGGAAAGCCCAGCTTCTCGTTGGCTTCTACCGTATCCAGCCCCTGGTCCTGAAGCTGGTAGGCTTTCAGTTTGTTCAACAACCCAATCCCGCGGCCCTCCTGCCTCATATAAAGAACCACACCCCGGCCTTCCTTGTCGATCTGCCGCATAGCCGCGTGAAGCTGTTCCCCGCAGTCACAGCGCAGGGAACCAAAGACATCTCCGGTGAGGCATTCGGAATGGACCCGGACCAGCACCGGACTTCCTTCCAACTTACCCTTTACAAAAGCCAAACTGTCATCGTCCTCGGTAGCGGCCTTATAAATAATGACGTTCCAGTCCCCCGTTTCCGTGGGGAGCGGAATTTCCAAAACCCGCCGGATTAAATTTTCCTTTTTCCGGCGGTAGCCGATCAATTCGGCGATCGTGACCATGGTCAAGCCGTGTTTTTGAGAAAAAGTTTTTAAATCTCCCAGCCGGGCCATGGTGCCGTCATCCTTCATGATCTCGCAAAGGATGCCGATGGGCCTAAGTCCCGCCAGCTTGGCCAGATCCACCGTGGCTTCCGTATGGCCCGCCCGGCGCAGCACGCCGCCAGCCCGGTAGCGTAAGGGAAAAACGTGGCCGGGACGCACCAGATCCGTGGGTTTGGATTGGGGATCGGCTAAAACCTGGATGACCTTGGCCCGGTCGGGAGCGGAAATACCGGTCGTCACGCCTGAACGGGCGTCCACGGAAACGGCGAAGGCCGTGCGGAAATTATCCTGCTGCTCCGCCACCATCATGGAAAGATCCAGCCGGTCCAGGTCCTCGGCCGTCATCGGCACGCAGATCAGGCCCCGCCCTTCCTTGGCCATGAAATTGACCGCTTCCGGCGTGACTTTTTCCGCGGCCATCACCAGATCGCCCTCGTTCTCGCGGTTCTCGTCATCCACGACCACAATCAATTTACCGGCGCGGATATCCTCAATGGCTTGTTC
>CAZHFP010000007.1:20277-35519 GCA_964531065.1 uncultured bacterium | reverse complement strand
GCGGCTAAAATTTTCATGGAATCTTGCTGGCCCACCAAAAGCATTTGGCCCAGGTTTTCCAGCGCCTCATCCACCTTTTGCATGGTCAAGTAAATCACGAACTTGCCGTCTTTTTTCTGGCCGTGGCTTTCTTCCATCCGAAAGGATCCCCCCACGACCTTCTGCATGAAATTCTTTACCGCGGCCTTGTAATCCTCGAACTCCTTGCGGCCCTTGGTGGCGTAAAGCCTTTTTCCCTTTTCTTCCACTTCCACAATGAGCATTCCCAATTCGGACCGTAAGGCCGAGTTGGTCACCTTCGCGATGCGGTCATTCAAGGCCGGCGCGAAGAGGGGCGCGATGGGCTGGGGTTTCTCGAATTCTCCGTCGCCTAATTTCTCAATCTTCATTTTTCTTGCCCTCCCGAATCAATCCCTGGGCCAGTTTCTCGACATATTTCGCCAGCATATCCACTTCAATCTGCAAAAAGTCCCCAACCTTCTTGGATTTCAGGGCCGTGTTTTCCATCGTGTGGGGAATGAGGGCGACTTCCAGTTCCCGCCCCGCGATCGAAGCCACGGTCAAGCTAATCCCGTCCAGGGCGATGCTTCCCTTCGCGATCACGTAAGGCGCCAGCGCCTCAGGAATCAGGACCTTGAGCCTGGCCCCCTGTCCATCGGGAGTGACTTTCATAATTTCCCCGGTGCCATCGACATGGCCCTGGACAAAATGCCCCCCGAGGGGCTCCGACAGTGTCAAGGGCGGCTCCAAGTTCACCAGCGACCCCTCCTTCAATAACCCCAGCACCGTCCGGTTGAGAGTTTCGGACACGGCCTGGAAAGAAACAAGGGGCGGCGCCAATTCCACTACCGTCAGGCAGCACCCATTAACCGAAAGGCTGTCCCCCATCCTTAAACGGGGCGACAGCTTGGGCGCTTCCAATGAAAGCCAAAGTTCCGGTCCGCGGTGTTCCGCTTTCCGAACCCTTCCCACTTCTTGTATGATCCCCGTGAACATTTCAAGCCTTCCATTGACCCGTCAGTAAAAAATCGGTCCCCACTTGCTCCAACCGGACGTTTCTCAAGCGCCCCTCACCCCAAAAACCGCCTAAGCCCCGGCCATCCAGCCAGGCTTTCGCTCCGGCCCCCAATATTCTAGGTGAAATAAATAAGGCCACCTCATCCAGAAGTTTTTCCCGGATGAAGGAATCGTGAAGCTCACTCCCGCCCTCTACTAAGAGGGTTCGAACCTGGAGCGAGTGGAGCTTTTTCAAAACAGCCCTTAACGATAACATTTTTTTCAACAAAGGAACCCGAAAAACAAGGATTCCCTTTCTTTCCAAAGCTTTTTCCTTGGTTCGGGAAGCGGCCAAAGAGGTAAAGACAACTGTCTTCGCCCGGCCCCGGGTCAAGTTGCTCCTCAAACCGATCCGCAATTTCGAATCCAAAACCACCCTCAGGGGCCAGCCGTCTTGCCGGCGGTAACCCGGAAGCCGGACGGTTAAAGAAGGATTGTCAGTCCGGGCCGTATGGCTTCCCACCAGAATGGCGTCCACCCTCGACCTTAATTCATGGGCCCGGCGCCTGGCTTTTTCGCCGGTAATCCAGCGGGATTGTCCCGGAGGCGGAGACATTTTTCCATCCGCGCTGAGGGCGGCCTTGAGGATCACCTTGGGCCTGCGACGCCTTACGCTTAAGAAGAAGGCCTCATTGACTTGCTCGGCTTCCGCCTTCAGCAATCCCACCTTTACTTCCAAACCCGCTTTTCGAAGCTTGCTAAATCCCTGCCCCCCCACCAAAGGAAAAGGATCTTGGAGGGAGGCGATCACTTTTTCCACTCCCGCAGCGATCACCGCGTCCGCGCAGGGCGGGGTTTTTCCATAGTGCGCGCAGGGTTCCAACGTAACGTAGAGGGTCGCGCCCCGGGCCCGGGCCCCCGCTTGTCGGAGGGCGATCATTTCAGCGTGGGGCCCGCCATAGGGCTGGGTGGCGCCCTCCCCGATAATCCGCCCGCCTTTCACCAACAGGGCGCCAACCCTTGGGTTGGGCGAGGCATATTGAGCCCGGCTCTGCGCCAAGAAAAGAGCCCGCTTCATGAATTTTTCGTCCGGCTTGCGCATGAATTACCGTTTCATTTATTTCCAGAAAAGAGTCCACGACAAAAGCAAAGATATTTTGAACCACCAAGGGCACCAAGAAAGACAAAAATTGAAGACTTTTCCTCTTAAGCTTCTGCCTTTCGCCATTCTTGGTGCCCTTGGTGACCTTGGTGGTAAAAAGGGTTTGTTCTGGATGTATGAAGTTCTACAGTATGCAATAGGCTCTTTTTCCAATCAAGCTGGCCGGCTTGAAAAGCCTTTTCAAACTATCGTCCAAAGGTTAAAATCACCCGTCTTTTACGACCTTTCATCCCAATCGCGCTCAAGGAGCCCTTCCATGCCGACTCTCGTTTTGGTCCGCCACGGTCAATCCCAATGGAATTTGGAAAATAAATTTACCGGCTGGGTGGATGTGCCCTTGACCGAACAGGGCGAAAAAGAAGCGAAAAGGGCTGGCCAAAATTTGAAGGGAATGCGCTTCGATATCGCCTTCACCTCCGACCTGCAGAGGGCCCAGAAAACACTGGCCATCGTGCTTCAGGAAACCGGCCAGACGGGTTTGACCATCATCAAAGATAAAGCCCTCAATGAGCGCCACTACGGCGCCCTCCAGGGCCTCGACAAGGGACAAACCACCGCCAAGTACGGAGAGGAACAAGTGAAGGTCTGGCGCCGCAGTTACGACGTGCCGCCTCCCAAGGACGACCAGGGATTTTCCGAGTCCCTGAAAGACACCGCCGCCCGCACCCTGCCTTACTTCGACGATAAAATTGTTCCTTTTTTAAAAGAAGGGAAAAATGTCATCGTGGCGGCCCACGGCAATTCCCTGCGTTCCATTGTGATGCATCTGGAACACCTCACCAAGGAACAGGTGCTGGAGCTGAATCTGGAAACAGCCGTCCCCCGGGTTTACGAGATGGACAAAGATTTGAAGATATTGTCGTCCAAAGATCTCAAGTAGTAACAATCGTCCTCCGCTCTCCGTCGTCCGATGTCCGCCAAGATTTTAGGATTTTGCGGGGGGCGGAGGGCCGAGAGCGATAGATTAACCTTCACTGGAGATTGTAACCCGTGACATTGCGGCTCATATCCATCATCCTAGTTTTGTGCTGCCTTTGGGGCTGCGCTCCGAAAACGATTATCACCCAACCTCAAATCCCCGCGGCCGCTCCCGCCCCGGCCCCCGAACCGCCCCCCCTCACCCAAAAGGAACTACTGGGCTTATGGATCCCCCACGGCTTGGTGAACGATCCCGATTCCGGCCAATATGCCCTCCACGACGTTATGGAAGCTTATCGGCGCCTCCGGGAAAAGGCCGCCCAAGACGGTTGGCACTTGATTCTGGTTTCCGGCTACCGTTCCTTCACTTCCCAGCGCCGGGTTTGGAACCATTATGACAAGGCTTACCGAAAACTCTCGAGTCTGGATGAAAAGGCCAGGGTCCGGGCCATCATGAGCACCGTTTCCGTTCCGGGGCTTTCCCGCCACCATTGGGGGACGGAGTTGGATATCTCCGAGCAAACCTTGCGGGGCCAATTGGTGAAGATCCAGCCGGACACGCCCCAGAAAGTTTTAGATTTCTACAAGTGGATGGAACAAAACGCATCGACCTTCGGCTTCTGCAGGGTTTATCTGGGCAAACATGGGGCCGTGATGGACGAGCCCTGGCACTGGAGCTACTTCCCCTTTTCCAGGGTCTACGAGAAGCAGTTCATGGAAATAAAGGACTTCACCAAGATTATGGACAGCTCCGTACAAAACGTGGATTTCCTAATGAAGAATTTCCCCTGGATTTTGAAGAAGGAAATCAGCTCGGTCAATACCGAGTGCTCGGCGGGAAACTAAGCCTCTTTAGAAAACATCACGATCTTCCCATTCCGGATCACCGCGGCCGACACCCTATGGATGGGGCTTATATATTTAATGGAATACCAAAATCTTCCGAATCTGGACAACCTTGACCGGGCCGGATATTTGGACCCTTAAATAATAAAGCCCGTTGGCAGCCGGTTTTCCCCAATCGTCCTTCAGATCCCAAACCAAATCCGTGTTATTGCCTGAGATGGGATGGGTTTGACTCCGCACCTTGCGGTAGGCGGTGGTAAAAACAGACCATTCAATTGAAGAGCCGGAAGGCGCCTGGATGGGAATCGTCACTGAACCAGGGCCAAAGACGGGGTTGGGATAAGGCAACCCGATAACAACCCCTGTTCCGGCGGGGGGAGTCAGGCTGTTGGTGGGCGAAAAGGATGTTGTGAGTGTCGAGTTGTTTGTGGCCGTGGAGGTGGGTGTCGTGGAAGGTGTTTGGGTCGGGCTGAGCGTGGTTGAAGGGGTCTGTGTTGGACTGTTGGTGGAAGTAGAAGTCGGCGTCGGGGTGGGCGTTTGGGTCGGGTTGAGGGTGGCGGTGAAAGTGGGGCTATTCGTGGACGAGGAAGTAGGCGTCGGACTGTTGGTGGACGTAGAAGTTAGTGATGGAGAAGGCGTGTTAGTGCCCGTGGAAGTAAGGGTCATCGGAGTCAAGGTTCCGGTGAGAGTCATGGTGGATGTGGCGGTCGGCGTATGAGTCGGACTGAAAGTCGGAATCAGCGTAGGGCTGTTCGTGGGAGAAGCGGTGTTGGATGGCCCGGGCGTTAATTGCAGGGACCCGGTTACCTGGATGGCCGAAATCAAGGCGTTGTCATTCACACCTTGAAACCCGATATCCAAGGTCAGGTTGCCCGGGCTTATCACCACATCATAGGATTTCACCAGAAGGTAACGGGTACCGTTCGAGGCCACGCAGAGAGGCACTAGGTCGAATTGATCCACTTGGGTCCCTTGCGTCAGGATCTTGAAAATACGGCTTTCACCCGGAGCGTGGAAACATTCGTCGAAATAAAGAGTCACGTGATAGGTGTCCGCTTGAGGCACATCAAACTTGTAATCCATCAACATGCTGTAGCGAATGGGATTAAAGAGGGGGAAATCAGCCGGGGCCACCCCTTGGGGCGAACAACTTCCCGTGACGATGAGGGTGCTGCCGGTATAACCATAGGAGCCCGCCGAATAGGGTTTGTCCTGTAACCAAGCCCTTCCATCGGTGGAGGTCATGGCAAGCCCATCCGCGTTGACACGCAACGCGTAAACACCGGTGGGAATAGCCGTCGCTGTGTAGGTCGCGCTTCCCGTAGGGGACGGAGTAGGGGTCACCGTCGAGCTAAAAGTGGAGGTTGGGGTTGCGCTTCCGGTTGGGGTCGAAGTAACGGTAGGCGAAGGGCTGAACGTGGGCGTAGGGGTAAGGGTCAATGTCCAAGTGATCGTGGGGGTCGGGGTGGCGCTTCCTGTGGGAGTCGGGGTTAAGGTGAACGTCGGACTATTCGTGGGAGTATATGTTTTGGTCGGGGTGGAAGTAGGCATGGGTGTGGGACTGTTGGTGGGGGTCGAGGTTCCAATCTGCAAAGTCCCCACCACTTGGATGGCCGATACGAGAGCGTTGTCGCTCACCCCCAGAAAACCGATATCCAAGGTCAGGTTGCCGGGACTGATCACCACATCATAAGATTTTGCCAAAAGGTAACGGGTTCCATCGGGCGCCACGCAGAGGGGTACCAAGTCGAATTGATCCACTTGGGTCCCCTGCATCAAAATTTTAAAACTCCGGCTTTCGCCGGGACCATGGAAACACTCGTCGAAATAAAGGGTCACGTGGTAAGTGTCCGCTTTCGGCAGGTCGAACTTATAATCCATCGCCCCGGCGTAACGGATTGTGTTGTAAAGGGAGTAATCGCTTGGCAACACACCCACCGGTGAACAGCTTCCCTGAACCGTCACGGTGGTGCCGGTATAACCGTAGGAGCCGGCCGAATAAGCCTTATCTTGGAGCCAGCTCCTTCCGTCGGCGGAAGTCATGGCCAAGCCATCCACATTGACACGGGTAACGAAGACACCGGTGGGAATGGCCGTAGCGGTGAAGGTGGGAGTCGGAGTGATCGTGGGAGTTCGGGTTGAAGTGGGAGTAGCGCTTCCGGTCGGGGTCGGGGAGGATGTCGGCAGGGGGCTGGGAGCTCCGAAGGGCTGGAAATAGACCATGAGCCGGCTGCGGTTCAGCTCGACCTCATAAAGGTTGTCTTGCTTGTCGAAAGTAGAAGCAAATGACTGAGGGCCAAAATCCTGCAAATGGCCGCTGGGGGTATCGCCCGCTAGGGGGTTTGCCAGAACTATTGGAAATCTCAGGCCCGGTTGCTGGCTGTCCAGCCCCGTTACCATAACGCTATCATTGGCGTTGAAAACCGGCTCCCAGGGTCCGCATATCCCGTTGGGGCTTTGACATCCCCTGGAAGTGAAGCTTCCATTCGTTCCATAAACGGCGTCGGCGGGAATCCCGCAGGTGACAGCCGTCCCCAAACCTGCCGCCGCCGCCGCCAGCTTCGAGGCATTCCACCGCAGCAGCCTCAGGTTACCCGCGCATTCCAACCCGTGGTCGGAAACATAAAGATTTCCATGGTGGTCCAGAACCACGGATCCGGGCACATAAAGGTTGGATTGGCTGGGTGTGGGCTGGCTGCAGTTTCCACAAGAGTATCCATTTAAGTTGCTCCCCGCCCCATTGCAACCCACCGAGGCGGCGTTCGGTTGGCCTAGGATAATGTCCACGATCGGTCCCCCGGCGGCACCCAAGGGATCCCGAACCCGGAAAACCCGGTTTCCCACCTTGTCCGAAAGCCAAAGGTAATTTCCCGATGGATCCACCGCCAATCCTTCCATGCCGGTCCAGCTGACGCTGCCGCCTCCTAATACAAGGAGAGGTGACCGCAATATCTTTCCCGGCATCGGCATGTCCCCGTTGTGCAGGGGAAGTTGATAGGGTTCCAACTGGACATTCCCGTTCATGTTGTGAATCACCCACAAGTGCTGGGTGGGGGCGTTGTCTTCCCGGATGCGGCCAAAGGGATTGACAATCCAAAGGTTGGGGAAGGCTGCTCCCGCGTAGCCGTCCGCGGCTTGGCCGTTGGACAGTCCCGTGGGGCCCGAAGGCATGTTCCAAAAAGAAATACGGTTGACGTCCGAAACAATCACCTGACCGGCGGCCACGGCCACGCCGGCGGGTATATAGAAGTCGTTCGTTCCAATATTATTCATCACCCTCCATTGGGAAGGCTTGAATACCTGTAAGTCGGCCGAATGGGCTTCACCCGCCGGCAGACTGCCTAGGGCTGGAATGGGCGCCGGGAACCGCAGCACGTCCTGCCAGTTCCCCCCTGGGGCGTAGACGTTGCCGTTGGAATCAACTCCGACCGCTCCCCTCAGTCCTTGGCCCAGCGAATAAGCGGAGGGAGATTCTCCCGCGTTGTCGATAAAGTTCGGCCCATCCCCGCTGGTGGCGTTGGAAGTTTGACCCGGACCGATGGGAGCGGCCTGCATCAATACTTTGGTCACCGCGGCCGAAAACCCCGGCGTCAGGGTGAAATGAACCAGCACTGCCTCTAGATACTGGGACACCCAAAGGTCTCCCGAAGGATCCCATTCCAAACCGTCGACCTGATCCATATATTGGGTAACCGAACCGCTGGCCGCCAGCCCCATGTTGGCGGCGCCGTACTGGGGTTGGCCGCTGGCCGCGAACCCGGTTGGTTTATAGACCAGCACCCGCCCGCCATAGAAATAAGGGGAGACCCCATTGTAGATCAGGTCGGTCACATACACGTTCCCCGCATTGTCCACCCGGACGGCGCCCGGATGTTGCAGGCGGGTCAAGTCCGTAAAACCGGAGGGGGTTTGGGCGGCGCTGAAATTATTTTGTCCCAAGACCACATCCGCGGTGCCGTTCGGCACCCCGGAAGCGGGGACGTTGGGGTTGGGAAACCGGAGCACCCGGTTGTTCATGGCGTCGGCCACCCAAAGGTTGCCCCAGTTGTCGACGGCGACACCGGCGTAATAATGATTATCCGACACGCCGTTGGGATAAAAATTAAGCTCGGAGGCGCTGGGGGAGCCCGTGCTGTTCCCGCCGGTATTGTTGTATTGATATTGGGTGAAATCCGGTTGTCCCCAAACATGAGAAGCCGCTTCACCCGTGGTGATGGGCCAATCGTACCGCAAGACGCGGTTGTTGAAATAATCAGGAACATACAGGTTGCCCTGGCTGTCCACGGCCATGTTTCCCACCGACCCGCCTTCGCCGGGCGACTGTTGGTCGTACCGCAATCCGCAGAGGCAGGAGGCGTTGGGGACCGGAGGGGCGGGATAGTTTTGCCAGTTCGAATCCCCATTGCAGGAGGAATGGGTGAAATCAATTTGTCCCAGGACCACGTCGGCACCCTGGCCGCTGGCCAAGGAAGCGAGGTTGCTGACGCCTAGGATGCGGTTGTTGCCACTGTCGTAAACATAAAGCCGGTTGTGGAGGTTGTCCACCACCGCGCTGAAAGGGTTAAAGACTCCCTTGGCACTTACCTGGTTGGGGTTGATGTCACCGAAAGAAGGCTGTCCGAGGATAAGATCGGCCCAAAAGTCGCCGGGAATTCCCCGCACCGGCTGGGCCTGGGCGGAACTTCCAAAAAGTCCAGCAATCATTAATAAGAAGATGGGAAGAAAAGATAGAGATTTGGACTTCATATATAGAAGCGGCCTTTAAAGTCGCGAAATTAGATTAAATATACTCCTTTTAACTAGTGTGGTGGTTATCTCATTTATTCCAGGAAATGAGCCCTTTTTTCAGAAAAATTAAGGGTGTTGACTATCGCCTTAAGCCAACCACCTTCAGCGGCTTGTTCGAGAGACGGACTTGAAGCTGATCGCCCAGTTTGAATGGCACCCACAAATTGGCGCCATCCACGAAAATCCGGCCTTCTTTCATACGAGAAACCAACTCCAGATTTTCAAACGGCCCCAATATCCCCTTGAGCAGGCGGCGGGTTCCGAATTTTTTCTGGTAAGCCTCACGAACAACATATTGGAATTTCTTGGCGGTAACGGGTAAAGAATCCCCGCCCGCGGACATGATGGCTGCGGTGGAACCCGCCGCCGTACTGATCCAAACGCCGCTGGACATTTGTTCTTCCATTTTTTTTCCCGCCCGAAGAACATAGCGGGAGGTTCCCGCGGGGCTCAAGGTCGTCACCAGCAGGTCGTTTAGCACCAACCATTTATTTTTCTTGCCATTAACCGAGAATTCCAGCCTCGGAACGAAAACGGGCCGAAGCTTTCCATGGAGATAGGCGGAAAGGACCCGCGAAAAACTTTTCAAATCACAGCCGCTGAACCGGGCCACGCTGCGGAGCGGATCCGAATTTACGCCCAAGATAGGGATTTTTTCCATGTAATGGGAAGAGTCCAGCAGGGTCCCGTCCCCTCCCACCGAAATCACCAGTTGGAAATTTTGGTCCACCCGGCTTAACCGGCCCACCTTATCCCGGGATACCCATTTGGCCGAAAGCCCTTCCGACTTCAGGACCGATTTGACACCGGTTAAAGTGTCGCTCTGCCTCCGGTGGCTTCCCCGAATGACCTGCCAGTAATTCCCTTTTTTCAAGGTCTGAACCAACTGCTTGGAAGAGAGGAAACGCCGGTAGGCGCTTTCTTTAAACACCACCAGGACTCGCGGACTCAACATGCTTTGGCCTCGGGAATATCTATTTGATAAACGACGAGAAACCCACCCTGATCATCATGACCGCGTAGGCGGAAAGAAGCAGCGCCGCCAGTTTGGAAACAATCTTCGTGCCGGTAAATCCCATCCAGCCGATCAACCGGGAGGACTGCCGGAAAACCACCCAGGCCAGAAAAAGGTTCACGATAAGGCTTAAGCCGATTTCAATTCCGGAAAACTTGGTTTGAAGAAGGATGAGGGTGGCGAAAACCGCGGGGCCGACCAGCAAGGGAATCCCAATGGGTACGACACCGATCTCGTTGGAGGATTTTCCGGTCAGCATTTTATGGTCCCCGACCACGTCCCGGAGGGCGATGACAAGAACCAAAAGACCGCCCGCGATTTGAAAGTCCCCGCTTTTAAGCCCGAGGGCGACCAACACTAAAGGGCCCAGCGGAATAAAAAGAAGGCCGACGGCTCCCGCCGTTAAAACCGATCCATCCACCAGCTTGCGGCGTCGCGGCCCTGGAAGCCCCGCGGTCATCTGGATAAATGCCGGAAGGACCCCGAGGGGATCCATGGCCACGAAAAGGGGGAGGAATAGACTCAGAAGGTCGGAAAGGGCCATGCAAGATTTTACCTAATCGAAGGGGTTACCACAACACGGCAAAATGAACCCTAGAGATGTCGATGGTTTGCCGTTAAAAAAATATTTGGGTTTGACGGGATCAGGGCACGTTCTGGTTGCAATTGGCGTGGCCATAGGTGGTTTCCTGGAACTTCATATAATTGAGTCCCGGGCTATTGTAGATGAATCGGAACGATTCTAAAGCAGTGCCAGTGCCGTTCTGGACATTAGGCGCGTTAAATTGAATCCAAGCCATCCCATTAGTCGAGGGAACCTTCACGGCGAAAATATCATTTCCCGCGAGGATAGAGCCGGGCATGCCCGTGACGGCGGATTTTGCCTGGATCGTGTCGGCGTAGAAAACCGTGTCGGCCGGAAAGGAGGGAAAATTCACGAAGTCCCCGTTACCCAGGTAGGCGTAGATGGAAACGGGAGGATTCGGTCCCAGGCCCGTGACTGGACCCGTGAAATAAGTCGAAAGTGTTTTAGCATCATAAGAGGCTTGAATGTCCCCGATCGGAACAGGAAGAATGGTAACTGCCAATGAATTGGCAATTTGTCCGGAATCAAATGAAAAAAGATCAAGCCAAACGCCGCTCAGTGTAAAATCAGGGTTGGTCGAGTCCGTCATATTCCCGCTGTAACAGTTGTACTCGGGATAGTTAAAGCCGATATCCTCCATGTCGACGGTAAAGTTCGTCGTTCCTTGGACAAGCACCTTATCCGCCCCTGCGAATTCAGGAATCGCGGATAAACCGGCCGGGATTTTAGGGACCACAACGCCCGCGCTGGGATTGTAAAGGTAAAACCATTCGGCCGCGACCAGCCAAACGCCGGCCTTGGGCAGGGGGATGGTGATGGTCCCCACTTCCGAGCCGCTGTTAAAATCAACCTCACCCGTGACCGGGGCCTGGCCTTCGGCGGTCAGGTGATACAAGATCATTCCCTGGCTGGTGTCGGGCAGGGTATTTTTAGCGCCTAGTTTTTTCAGGACCGCGGCGGAAGGTTTCGAGTTTAAGACGAACTTCGGGATCGTTAGGTTCAACACCGCCTCGCTGGACGGTACCACAGGGGCGCCGGACTTGTCGCAACCGGAAAACCCGAAGCCAAGGGCGGATAAAAGGCACGCTAACGATAAAATTTTGATGTTCAAGATTTTCTCCTCATGTACTTATCACATTCTGGTTGCAAGCGCTGTGGCCGTAGGTGGTTTCATCGAATTTCATGAAGTTGAAGCCTTCAGCGTTGTAAATAAACCAAAAACTTATGAAGCCGCCATTACTGGATCCTCCCGTGCAAATGTAGGGGGAATTGGAGTCCAATTGTAGCCACACCTTCCCGGAATTTCCGTTGGGAGTCACCACACCTCGCACCACGTAAACGTCGCCCGGGGCCATCATTGAAGCCGCCGACCCGACCACCGCCGCCTTCGCTTCAAGGGTCGTGCCGTAATAAGCGGCATCGTCAGGGACTGTCGCGAAATTGACCAGGTCCCCGTTCCCCAGGTAGGCGAAGGACACGGGTGAGCTGCTGGTTGCCGGGGCGATTAAATATTCGGAACCGGAAGGACTGTCGTAAGCCGTTTGGATATCACCCAAACTTCCGTTAGCGATGAAACCGTAGGTACCGGAATCGAATAAGTAAGTATCGTTATACGAATTGCCGGAACAGAAATCGTACCCCGCATCGGCCATAAAGGGGTAATAGCAGGAATAGCCCTCGCTGCTGAAATTCTCCATGTTCAAGGCGAAACTGGTGGTGCCAGTCACGGTCACGGCGTCCGCTCCTGCGAATTCGGGGATGATCCCGTCACCCGTGTAAAACCACTCGGCCGCGACAATCCATCTTCCGGCCCTCGGAAGGGGGATCGTCACCGTTCCCACATCCGAACCGCTGGCGAAATCGATGGATCCCTTGAGGGGGGCCTGGCCGTCGGCGGTCAGGCAATATTTCAGGGTTCCTTGGCTGGAATCGGGCAGGGTATTTTTAGCGTGTAGTTTTTTCAGGACCGCGGAAGAGGGTTTCGAGTTCAAGACAAACTTCGGGATCGATAAGTTCAACACAGCCTCGCCGGATGGTACCACGGGCGAGGAGGTCTTATCGCAGCCCGCCAGTACGCCCAAAAAAACAATGGCGGCGGAAAGCGCTAGGTTTCTAAATCGATTTACCATTTGAGCCCCACGTTTGTCCCGATGGTGAACCGTTGGTAATTGATCGTCGCGCGGTTGACGCCCGCGTTGTCATTCTCGATGTAATGGTAAAGCCCGGCGATGTTCCAGAAAGTCCCGGGATCCAATTGAAAAGTAAGGCTCTGTTCCGCCCCAAAGAGATTTCCGCCGCCCTCAAAGTTGGAGTCTCCGAAAGAATAACCGTTCTGGAAAATCCTTTCCCAGGATAAACCCGTTTCCAAGTAGGTATCCTTCCCAACCATATAGCCCATAATCGGGTGGACCGCCAACCGGTCCCCAAAAATGGCCCCGGAGTTTTCAACAAGCGTTCCGGGGCTGATTAGGGAATTTCCAAAACCCCTGTTATAGAGGGTATAGGAAAGGTTGATGGCCAACTTGTCCTTCCCCATTTGGCTGACCCATTGGCTGGTAAAGATGGAGCTTTGACCCGGGGTGAAATCCTGTGTGGGATCGGCGTTAGTCGATTCCAACGGAAAGGTATGGACCACTCGTATTGCTAAGGTATCCGCGGGGGACATTTTAAAGCCGAGGGTCCCCAGCGCGGCAATGGTATCGCCCGGATAATAGGTTTCCAACCCGGAAATACCGGTGTCGTAGGTGGTTGTCGCCATATAACCCAATCCCAACCCAAATTCCGAACCCGGACTGGAAGCGTCCAGTGTATAGAAAAGATTTCCACCGAAACCCCGTCCGTGATAATAGCTCGGCTCGAAAACATAGGGTATGGCCCCGATTTCTTCCTGGGTTTCCCAAGTGGTGTCGCCGGTGGGGATATTCATGCTTCCCACGAAAGAGGACTTCATTGAATTTCCCATATTGAAATCCACGTTCATTCCGATGGTACTATCGGAAAATTGGCTCGAATTGTATTCGCCGTCAATTCCGCCCCCGGTGCTTTTATAATCGCCCGCCACGAAGGCCGTCCCGAGTCGTAGACCAAAGTTCGGTGCGGAGAAGCTGTAATTCAATGGAATCCTATGTTCGGTGCCGCTGAAAACCGAATTACTCGTCCAGCCGTTGAAAACATATCCGATTTGCAGTTGCTGCTCATCCGCCCTCGCGGACGAGGAGAACGAAAGGATCAAAACCAAGGCTCCCAAAAATAACCGGAATTTAAGAATCATTTTATTTCCTTTTTGTATTTTCATGGTATTCGGCCTCAAGGTACGGGCGGATATTGGGGGAAGTTCAACTGCAGGGACAGGGCATGGTTTCCAAACCCGCCTAATCCCGCCACGTTATTGTCGCCAACGACCCCGGCCACATCCCCCGTTCCCTTGTCCAAGTCTGTGAGTTTGTTGTTAAACTCGTCAGTTCCATAGCCGTTAAAACCGTAGAAAGGGTTAGTTCCGAAAAAACCTTGGGGTCCGCCATTGCCCGTGTTCCCGGCTCCAGGAGGATTCGGTTGGCCGTTGGTAAAGCCCCCGCCCTGTCCGCCGTGATAAATGAAGGTCTTCCCGTCCGAAGTTGTCCAAACCGTTCCGTCCAAAACGACCACGTTGACCTTACCTGTTTGCGGATCGTAAAACATCGAATATTCAGTTCCCCTCACGCCGCAGACCACTCCGCCCGCGTCGGTTTCAAAGGAAGAATGGGACGAAGTCAATTTGGCGACTTTGGCGAAAAGCTCTCCGAACTTTAGTTTGAACTTGATGATTTTTTCGCCCAGGGAGGGCTGTTGAAGGGTCGTCACCACGAGGCTGGTGGAAGGCTTTAGTTTTACCGTGGAGCCGTCAAATATTTTCAGGCTGGCTTCCCCATCCTTCGAGGTGATAACCGTCGAACCCTCGGGAACCGTGGAAGTCGTCTTGGCCGTCCGGGAGACGCCCCGCTTGTTCTTAATCGTCACTTTCCCGTTCAAGGAAACAAAAGTGGCCTCCAATGAGGACTTAGAAGCTTGTGGCGCCCCAGCCGCCCACCCAAAGGACGCTGCCGCCAAAAAAATTGCCGATGCCAGGAAAATAAATCGTTTCATTAAAAACCCCGTCTTCCAAGAATTTTTGAGGCGGCCAAAACCGCCTGCCAAGATCAACGCATTTTATAGCAAAAAAGGTGCGTGAGCACATAAAGATGTAACTTTTTTGCCGACAACCGGCTAATTATTTTTAACGATTAACCCGCGGATTCGAAGGACAATTCTCAACAAGACCCTTTACAGCTTCAGTTCGTAGGCGGTGCCGAAGGTCCAGTTGTTATAAGAGATGTTGGCCAAACTGCCGTCCAACGTATTGGTCGCGCCATTTTGGGCCAAGATATAGTCAAAGCCGGCGTAGAACTTAAATGCGGAAGAATCATCCAATTTTAGATTATAAGTAGGTTCCACGCCGAGCAAGTAACCGCCCCCGTTATATAAACCGTCGGAGAAATCAGATTCAGGATAGCCGTTTGGCAGAATATATTTCGCCTGAGCGGCCAATACAAAATCCCCGATGGCATAGGAAGGCGTCAGGTAAAAACGGGCGCCATAGTAGCTTTGCTTCTCATCGGTAAATACGGTTCCGAATTGCCTTTGGCCCGGCAGGAAATATTGGACACCCAAGTCAAAGGAGAAGGCCGCCGGATTCCGCCAGCTATAGGAGGCGTTTAAATTCGGGCCCATCCTCAAAACATTTTGGCCGTCGATTTGGGTCGTCAGCGAATAGAGGCCCGACAAGCGGATGATTTGGCTTTGGTTTCCGGAAAAGGGTTGGACATGATTGAAAGACAGAAAAACCGTATCTCCCAATTTCAAGTCGGCGGCGGAAGCGCCTGTTCCGAAATTCGGGTTATAGGTTCCAGAATATA
>CAZHFP010000007.1:0-20177 GCA_964531065.1 uncultured bacterium | reverse complement strand
GGCGCCCAAAGTTCCCAGCCGCTGTAAGGGGCATTCCCCGTATTGAGGGCGTTCCAAGTGTTGAATTGGCCTCCCAAGCTCAACTCACCTGCAAAGGAGGAAGAGCCGAGCACCAGCCCCAGGGCCGCGCAGGCCGCGAAAAATTTCAAGGACCTCAAGGAACATCCTCCTGCGGAGGAACAACGCCATGTATACCCACTTTCGCCGAGCCGCCAACCGCTGGATCGGTAAAGGTATTGTCCCCGTTCACCGCTAGGGTGCTCCCAAACTGCTGGTTCAGGTCCCCTAAGCTGGCATTACCATCTTGGTTGCCGTTATTTCCACCCGTTTCTCCGCCCGTTCCGCCGGAAGATCCCGAAGGATTGGTCTTGCCCGGCTCGCCGTTGCTGAAATTTCCTGTCTGGCCCGCGGTGAAAATAAAGGTGTGGCCGTCGGAATTAAGATAAACCGTTCCCTCATCCACGTGTACCGTAACTTGCTTGGTGTCGGGGTTGTAACTATAGCTGTACTTGGTTCCTCGGACGCCGCAAACCACGCCGCCGGATTCGATCTCAAAAGAGGATTTGGAGGAGCTTAATTTTTTAACGCTGGCCCATAAATCACCGACCGCTAGTTTGAATTTAATGGCTTTGTCCTGAAGGCCCTGCTTCTCCAGTTTGGAAATGGTGAATTGAGTCTTGGGGCTGACCTTTAGTTCCGAGCCGTCGAAGAAGCGCAGGACTGCCTTGCCGTCCTTGGAAGTGGTGATCTTTTCCCCAGCCTTGACGATGGAGCCGTTTTTCACAACTCTGGTTTTGTTCCCGCTCTTTTTAGCCTGGACCTTGCCCGTCACCGAGGTAAAGACGCCCTCGTTAGTCGGAGGATTGGTCTCGTCCGTGGCCGCCCATGCGCCCGAAACCGTCAAAGCCAAGATGATCAACAACGAATAAAAGAGTTTCATTTCAACCCCATCCTTAAAAATTAGGAAAGCTTAACCTTCCCTCTCATTACCGTCTTTACTAAAACCAGGATCCAAATTTCAACCGCGTTCCACCCTTCCCATTAGGGAAGAGGGGCGTATTTCAGAATCCGGTTATTGCTCTGGTCAACCAGGTACACATAGCCCGCATAATCCACAGCTACCCCGCCGGCATTTCCAATGCCGTCCGGCGCACCCGCGAATTGCCCGATGTAATTGCCCGAATAGTCAAATTTGAAGACCCGGCCTCCGTAGGTTTCGCAGGTGTAAATGTTCCCCGCGCCGTCAATGGCAAGGCCATCGGCTCCGTCGCCGCCCGCACCAAAGGTCTTCAAGAAGGTAAAGGTGGTTCCATTAGCCGTGGTGTAGATATTTACGGTCCCGACCGTATCGACGGCCACTATCGTCGTACCGGCCGAATTGGCACCCACGCCATAGGGTATGCTGCCAAAAAGGCCCGCTCCCGTACAGCAACCGGCAAAAGAGGCGACTGGCGAACCGGCGTAAGTGTATTTGAGAACGTTGTTGTAATTAAAACTGCTGTTATAAAGCTGTCCGTCGGTGCCATAGAGGTTGTCGGAACCGTCAACCGCCAAGGCCTGAGGCTCACCCGGGGGGTAGACCCGCCAAGAGGCCGAGGAAAAATAGGATGCTCCGCTTGCGTCCGTCGATTTGAATGCCGCGATGGATCCATTGCCGATCTGGTCCGCTTCATAAATGGTTGTTCCGGCGGCGTTTACCGCAACCCCCTTCGGGTAAGAGATGGCCCCCGGGCTGAACTGGGTCACGTAATTGCCCGACCCATCCAGTTTGACGATCCTTTGATTGTACTCGTCGGCCACATAGATGGACACGGCCCCCCCGCCCGGATTATCCACAGCGATTCCATCAGGATGGGAGAACGTATCCGTCCCGTTAAAAGTTGTCCAGATGGCGGAAACGCTATAAGCGGGCGTAGGCGTGTTGGTGGGAGTCCCTGTCGGCGTGGCCACCAGCCCGCCCCGGACGATCAAGCGGTAATTCCCGTCCGATCCCGAGTTGTTGGAATAAACCGCGACATAATAATCCCCCGTCGTCAATACATCGGACAAGGTATCCGGGTAGCTTAAGTCGTTGGAGGAGTCGATAAAGCTTCCGGTGGAATCATAGATATCGAACCCAACCGCTTCGTTAAAATTGCCATCGTCAAAGCAATCGGTCGTGATCGAATAAATCGTCCCGTCGGTTTGGACATGGAACTTCCAGACATCCACTGGGTTCAAGTAATATTTCACCGCGCCGATACCCACCACATCCGTGCTGGTCCCCACGGGCCCCAAATCGGTGGCATTAGTGAAAGTGCTATCGTCGTTATTCGGCTCGACGGCGGTGACAGGCAGGGACATTCCCGGAAAATTACAGGTGGGATAAAAGGTGGAGATGTTCATCTGGAATTGCCCTAAATCGCTGGAATTATCGCCGTCAACGACGACGTAATAGGTTCCCGGTTTCAGGCGTTCGGTTATGAGATTGGGTCCTTGAATGCCCTCACCACTGAACGAATCGGCCAAAGCCACCGTGGTGGAGGGATCGTCCGGCTTGGTGCGGATATAAACCGCCGCGTACCACTGGTTGCCGAATGTCCCATTCGCGTGGTGGGTACCTGACACTTGGTTGCCTCCGCCGCCCCCGAATACCCCCCCGCCAGTCTGAACATTAAACCGGAGTTGTTTCGGCTGAGTTAAGGTGAAGGTGTAGAGAACGTCCGGTGCCCCGAGGCCGAAATTAGTGGGAGTAAATCCGCCTTCGCCATCCGGAACGTTCACCGTCTCGCTGTGGTTATCCGGTTGTCCTGTTGTGTCCCCGGAAATCTGACCGCCATCGATATAGCTGGTGATATCCGAACCGCTTGGAAGACCGCCGCCACCGCCCAAAGGCGTGACGCTCACCGTATAGGCTCCCTCCTCACCCGATTCAAAGCCATCCACCACCACGTAATAGGTTCCCGGGTTCAAGGTCTGGTCAAAGTCGGAATTCAAATCGTCTCCGTTGCCGCAGGTATTTTCGGAGGTGGCGTCATCGTCAAAATTAATCACCGATGGATTCGCCGGATCACAATTGGAAAGCAGGAAAAGAACGGTGTCTTCTCCGCTATTGGCCGTGCAGACTTGGAAGTGAAAAGCCTGGGTCTGGGTCACGGTAAATTGGTAAACATCATCCCCCGCCCCACCGCCATAACCGTTAATTTGATAATGATCCGGTTTGCCAGTCGTATCCCCCGAGACAGGCGTTCCAATGAATAACGGCAGGGCGCTGGAAACACAATCGAAAGGCACTACCGGTGTAGGTGTGGGGGTATCTGGTTGGGGCGCCTGCACCATTAACCGGTAGTCTCCGTCGGACCCATCGGTGATGGAGTAAACGGCAATGTGATAATTTCCAGCCGAGAGGAATAGGTAAGTTAGATCGTAAGGCGTGGAACCTCCCGAGGCGATCACCAGGTTGTTGGAGGCGTCGTAAAGGTCAAAGGCGACCCGATCCTTGCCGGTACCGGCTGATTCATCGAATCCGTCCAACGACAGGGTAAAATTGCCGCCCACGGGAACGTTGAAACTCCAGGTATCCACCGAGTCCAGATAATATTTCACGTTGCCCGTTCCCACGGCGTAGTAGCCCGGACTCACGCTGCCCAGAGCGGTCGCGTTGGCGAAGGTACTGTCGTCATCGTTGGGCTCCACTTCAGGAACAGGAGTGGCCGAGACGGAAAGACCCGCCGGCGCCACCGGGAAATAAGGATTGAAAATAGACGCGTTCAAGGTGAAATTGCCAGAATCGCCGGGGCCGAAACCATCCACGACCACGTAATAGTTCACGTCGGTCTTCAGGGCACCCGTAGTCAGGCTGGATTGGGAACTGCCGGTTCCGCAATAGGACGAATCATCGGCGAAACCCACCAGGCTTCCCGAAGGATTGCTTGGATCGGTACAGACGTAAAGGATGGTATCAAAATTGGTGGTTCCGCCGCAGAGGTTGAAAAAGACCCCGGTAGGCTGGGTAAAGACATTGGAATCCAAATGGAACTGATAAATGTGGTTGGAACCGCTTCCCCAAGTCTGTGCCTGGATGGTGACCAAGTTTCCGCCGGTCTGGCCCACGGTAGTATCCGATAAGGGTGTTTGGCCCGTGATATTGGCCGTGATATCCGGGTAGCCAAACGGAGTCGGGGTGATGGTGGGCGTTGACGTAGGGGCACCGGCTAAGGGTTCGATGGCCAAATGATAGTCCCCATCCGAATCAGGATTATAATTTTGAACCACCACGAAATAATCACCCTGGGCAAGCGTTTGGACGATCGGGTAACTGTTACCGGCATTGGAGTAAAAGGCACTTGACGCTAGACTACCGTTCGGATAGTAAACGTCTCCATAAATTTCACCGGAACTTCCACTAATGCCATGGCAGTCCAAGGCGAAATTATAAGACCCACCACCGGCGGGGACATGGAAACTCCAGGTGTCGACCGGGTCCAAGTAATAGGGCACGTTGCCCAAGCCCGCCAAAGTAATTCCCGCGGAGAGAGTACCTAGATCAGTGGCGTTCGCGAAAGGCGAAGGGTCGTTGTTGGGCTCGACTTCGTGGACCAGGGGCACCGTCACCGGATAGCTGCAGTTGGGAGTGAAGGAGTTCACATACAATTGGAAGGGACCAAAATCCTCCTGGCCCACCCCATCCACGATGACATAGTAGGTGCCGGGCTTCAAAAGGCCCGTCCCCATGTTGAAGCCCTGGTTGCTGATAGCGCCAAAATTGAAGGCGATGGTGCTGGCGGGGTCGTTGAGTTTGGTGCGCAAAGTTAGGGCGAAAGAATTATTTTTCTGGGTTTGTCCCGAGGGTTGGGTAAGGGCCAGTTCCAAATGCTGGGGCTGGGTCAAGGTGAATTGATATGCCACGTCCGGCGACCCCGCGCCGTAAACACTGCCGTAATAGCTGTTCTGGGAGTATCTATCCGACGAATTGGCGGTGTTGCCGATGACGTCACTGTTGTTGATACTGCTGGTGATATCCAGCGGAGACCCCGAACCAGGGGAGGCTTGGGCCCCCTGCACCACCACATGATAATTTCCATCGGTTCCACAAGCATTAGCATAAAACGCCACGTAATATTCGCCCGCTGGCAGCCAATCGGCCACCTGGTTCGGAAAGACATTATCCGGGGAGACATCGATCGTGGTGAAAGTGGTGACCCCGGCGTTGACGGTACCTTCGACCAAATCAAAGCCTAATTGATTTTTATAGCTGCCGTCATCGTAGCAATCCGCCGAGATGACATAGTTTCCACCGCCGGCCGGAACAGTGAAATGCCATGTATTGACGTCGCCAAGATTAAACTTAACGTCACCGGCGCCGACCGCGTCCGAACCTATAGCGATCGATCCCAACTCCCCGGCATCGGCGTAAAACTGATCGTCAACCCCAGGCGTCACGGCGGGGTTAGGCACATTGGTAGGCGCCGGGGTCAAATAACATTGGGGTTGGAAGTGGGAAACCGTAAGCGAGAAGGGTCCACCCGCATAGCCATTAAAGCCATCTACAACCACATAATAGGTGACAGTCGGTTGTAGGAGGGCTGTCGTCAAGGTAGCCTGATATAAGGAGTTGCCGCAGTCATTTATGTCCACGACCGAGGATGGATTCGAAGGGTTCGTCAGGATATAGATCATCGGATAGTAATAGGATGAATTCAAGTTGAGGTAGAGCTGCTCAGGTTGTCCCGCGGGAACGGTGAAACTATAAACCACGTCCGGCGCTCCATTTCCATAGGGATTAAATCCATCAAAAGCGCTATGGAGATCCGTGGAGGTGGAAGTATCGCCGGTAATGGTGAAGTCGGATCCGCTATTGACGAGGGCGGAAATGTCGCTGCCGGGGGCCACAACCGTAGGGGTTTGGGTGACGGTCGCGGTATCGGTGGGTGTTTCCGTGGCCGTAGGCGTTGAGGTCGAGGTAGGCACCTGCCCACCGCTGATGACCAGGTTGTAATTTCCGTCCGACCCGTCGGTGATGGAATAGACCGCGATGTCATAGTCTCCCGCCGGGGTAGGCGGGCTGACCAACTGATCCAAGCTATAGTTTCCGTTTGAGGAACCAACGAAATTATGGTTGGAGTCGTAAATGTCAAACGCCACCCTGTTTTCGCCGGACCCGTCATCGAAGCCGTCCAGGGAGAAGGTGTAGATGGCCCCATCCGTTCCCGCGTGGAAATGCCAGGTGTCCACTTCGTCGGTATAATATTTCAAGTTGCCCGAACCAACGACCGTGACGCCGGTCGTGACGGTTCCTAAATTCTTCGATTGGGTGAAATAAGTGTCGTCATTATTCGGTTCGGTTTCCAGAACAGGGGCGGGAGTCGGCACAATATTGATAACCGGGTTGAAGGTCGTTACCTGCAATGTGAAGCTGCCCGCGTCGCCCGTTCCATAGCCGTCGATCACCAGATAATAAGTGGTACCGGTATTCAATGTGCCAGTCACCAAGCCGGTGGTTGAGCCGCCGCAGATGGGGGAATCGTCCGCCAAATCCACCAGGGATCCGGTGGGATTATTAGGATCGGTGCAGATATAAAGAACGGAATCAAAGGCCGCGTTGCAAAGGTTGAAATAAAGCTGTTTCGCCTGGGTCAGCGAGAATTGATAAACCAGATCCGGCGCCCCATTCCCCCAAACATCGCCCAACACCGTCACGCTATGGCCGTCCACTTGGCCCTGAGTAGTGCTGGAAGTTGTGCCATTGTCGATGCTGTTGGATATATCAGCATACAAGGAGGCGGTGGTTGAGGGTGTTACGGTTGGAGTAGACGTTGGAGAGTTCGTCGCCGAATTCGTCAAAGTGGCTGTCGAGGTGCTCGTCGGCGTATTCGTGGGAAGAATCGTCAAGGTCCCCGTGGTGGTGTTGGTAGGCGTAGCGCTATTGGTTCCAGTCCAGGTGTTGGTGGCGGTAGATGAGGGCGTAAGGGTTGAAGTTAAGGTAAAGCTCGAGGTATGGGTCAAAGTGAAGGTTGAAGTAAAGGAAGAGGTGGCCGTTGAAGTATTCGTCCCGGTATTCGTCGGCGACGAGGTGTTAGTGGAAGTGAAGCTGTTGGTGGGCGTGGAAGTCAGGGTGAAGGTGGGGCTATCCGTGGGGGTTAAGGTATTCGTCGAAGTGTTGGTGATCGTCGGTGTCAGGGTTGGCGTCCGGGTATTGGTGGGTGTTCGGGTAAAGGTAGGAGGCGGAAGCAGACAGGTGCCCGCGATATCCGAAGCCGTGCGGTCATAAGCGTAATAAGAAAGCGTTCCGTTAAATCTGAAACGGAAAGATGGGCCGTAAGAGCCTTGCAATCCCGGATTGATGATTTGAATCCAAGCGTGCCCGCCGGAAAGAAGCTCGGCGCAATAAACATCTCCCGATTGCAAAAGCGTGACGGATGAGCCAGCCGCGCTTTTAGCGGAATTTGAACTGCTGTAGAATGACGCAGAAGGGGGAACGGAGGCAAAATTCACCAAGTCCCCGTTACCCATGTAGGCAATCAGCTGTCCACTTTGAAGAGGCACTATTTGAAAACCCGACCCAACCGGATTCAACCAGATATCGTCGGAAGTCGTGTTGGGGCCATCTATTATTTGGGAAGAAGCGCCGAAAAGATATGAAGACCCACCAGGGAAATTCTGGGTATCCACCATGTAGCAATTTCGGTTCACCGATCCCAGTTCAATAGTCAGCGCGCCCCCCTGAGGACTGATGTCTAAAATCCCAGCGCCAATGGCCAAGGGAGAGTGATTGGCGGCATCATTTAATTGGAGGGCGATCAAGCGGGCGGGTCCGGCTGGAGCGTCGATGGAAAAATCAATGGTTCCGGTATTTCCGGCGGTGCTGAAGGGTCCCACCACCCCGCTGACGGGAGCCATTCCCAAAGCGGTGACTTCATAGAGGACTTCGTTGCTGGCCGCTCCCAAAAGGCTGGCTTTCAAATCATTGGAAACGGGAACGGAAACCTTCATGTTCATGTTACGGATGGGGGCGACGGGAGCGGTGGAACTTTTATTACAGCCGGCGAACAACAGCAAACCCAGAACGGGCAGGGAAAGCAAGATTGAAATTAGGGACTTCAATTTCATATCGGCCGTTGAAGATTTATTTGTAGGAGGAGTCAAGGTTAACCGTCCATGTTTGAACCGGTTGAAACCCCGAAAGCGTGGAAAAAACCTTTGCTACTCAAATAGGAATTGTGTCGTATTGTATAAAAAAAAATAAAAAGTGGTGAAAAAAATGTGAAAAATCGGCGTAACCACACCTACGAGGAAAAGAATTATTGGAAAATAGGACAAAAATTTGGGTTATTTTGTTTTCATGACAAAGACCCCGTCCCAGGGGGCCGGCGGAGGGTTCTGTTTCAACACTTTGGAACGTTCTACAAATATTTCAGCTGGTCCATCCTTGGGGTCCAGTTCAAGGCAGTTTTTGAAGCATTTCACAGCCTCGTCGAACCGTAGGGCTCGGTAATGGGCCAACCCTTCCTCAAAAGCCTTTACTTTCAGCTCTTTCACCCCGGCGCCCCGAAGCCGGTGGTCAATTAGCTCATAAATCCGGATGGGTTCGTTTTTCCCCTTAACTTTTATTAGGTCCAGTTCCCGGCAAAGCATGTCTTCTTTAACCTGCAGATAGGTGGATTCGGCGATGATGATTTCCACGTGATATTCCTTGGTCGTGCCCTCCAAACGGGCTCCCAAATTGACCGCGTCGCCGATAAGGGTATAGTTCTTGATGGACTGGGAACCCACGAATCCCACGACCATCGGGCCGGTATTTAAACCAATACCAATGTCAAGCCTCTGCTTCCCTTCCAATTCCCATTTCGGATGCAGGACGGTATGGAGCAGATCCACCATTCCTAAGGCCGTACTACAGGACCGATAGGCGTGGTCCTTCTGAGCCCCAGGCGCCCCCCAAAAGGCCATGATGGCGTCCCCAATGTACTTATCCAGCGTGCCTTCCGTCTGGAAAATCAGGTTGGTCATCTGGGTCAAGTACTCGTTCAAAATCGCGACCACCTCATGGGGCGTATGCTTTTCCGAATAAGTGGTGAAACCCCGGATGTCCGAAAACATGACCGTCAGTTCTTTTTCCTCACCGCCCAGCTCGATGCCCGCGGGAAGCTTCATGATTTCATCCACTACCGCCGGGGCCACCATGCTTTGGAACATCTGTTTCATATAGCGGCTGTGGCGCACTTCGGTCCGGAATTTATAGGTGGTCAAAAGAACGAAGGTTATCAGCATGGACATCAGCGGATAGGTCATGTCGATGATCAGGCGGGCTTCGGAGAACACCACGCAGGCGATCACCACGTAGACCGCGAACATTAAGGCGAAATAAAAGGTCGCCTTGATGGGATGGACCCGCGGGACCAAATACCAGATCAGCATGGAAAGAAGCACGACCAATAGATATTTGATGTACTCGGGGGCCAGGGTCAAGAAACGATTGGCGATGATGTTTTCTAAAATATTGGCGTTTACTTCCACACCCGGGTTGGCTTTGGTGAAAGGCGTGGGCCTCAAATCGAAAAGCCCGTCGGCGGTGGCCCCGATCATCGCGACTTTTCCCTGCATCTCGGATTTATTCACCCGGTCCTTCAAAATGTCGCAAGCCGAAATATAAGGGAAGGTTTCCTTCTTACCGCAATAGTCGATGGCGGCGTAGCTTCCATCCAGCATGGGAATCTTGCGGTCCCCCACTTGCGCGTATTTGGAGGTAACGATGATTGGCTTGTCCTGAACGCCTAGGAGATAACGGGCCATCTGAAGGGAAAGATGGGGTATCAGCATATTCTTATATTGAATGACAACCGAGTAGTAGCGGAGAATTCCATCCCGGTTTTGAAAATAACGGATGTGGCCCGAGTCCAGGGCTTTTTTCTGGAGCATGGGAATGGCGTATTCGAGGGTTTTTGACGTTCCGCAGGACACAGGGATCGTGTCCTTATACTCGGCGGGTGTCAGGTGAAGATCGGCTGGATCCGGTTCCCGCCCATCGTCATTGTTCAAGGGAGTAATGGGAAGGAAAACATTCTTGACGTCGCCGAGGGCCTCGGACAATTTTTCATCCCCCGACTTGCTGCCTTCCATTTGATCGATCTGCTGTAATATTCTTTCTTTGGCCGCCTGGGCCTTTTTATTTCCGGACGTCGCGGAACCGATGGATTTCTCCAACTGCTCCAAAACCATTTTGCCCTGGTTTAGCTCGGGCTCATAAAACATCACGTCAAAGAATGTATAGGTAACGCCCGCTTCTTTTAATTTTCGGGCTAAATCCGCCTGAATCGAACGGGGCCAAGGCCAACGGCCAATTTCCTGGAGGCTCTTTTCGTCCACCGCCACGATGAAGATGGGGGCCTGGGGAGCGCGCTGTCCCCTGACGCCGAATCGGAAGTCGATGGTTTGGTTTTCCACGGAGTCAAGGGCGCTGAATTTAATGAGGGCTAGAAAACAGAGGAGGAAGATGACCCCGCCGGTCATCCAAAGGGCGATACTTTTTCGGTAATGGACCTTAATTTCTTTGGCTTGGGACTCGGGCATGGAGGCATTGTAGTGTTGACCGAAAACCTGGTCAACACTACAAAATTAGGAATTACCCCCATGCTTACTTAAGCTAATCTAAGGTGAAGAGCATGGGGACGTGCCCATTTTCATTAATGAATGATTCAAAAAGGAAAAATGGGCGGTAGTTAGGAATGAGGAATTTGAAGCTTTTAATTCCTAATTACTAACTCCTAATTGCTTTACCGAAGGGCTTCAAGCCTCAGCTTGAAGCGCTTCGGTAACGCTGGAGTCCCTTGCCCCAAACCCAGACCGTGAAGGCCAGGAAAGCAAGCCCCAGGGCAAATCCGTAGTAAATCCATCCGCTTTCTAATTTGTGAACGAGGATACCGGCTGGAAAATTTGAAACCACCAGCATCGGCATCACCGTCATCAAGAGCCGGCGCAGGAGCCATGGATAGATGTCGCCCGGATAACGGGAAAACTGGCCAAACTGCCAATAGAGTTCCATCAGATTGTTGGAGCGCCCGATCCAAAAGGTCCACACAGACAAGACGAAAAGGATGGAGTAATAAATAATAACGCTGTTGAAGACGAGGGCGGCGAAAAGAACGGCCTCCCCCAAGCCGACGGCTGCCCCCATTTTGTTCAAGGCAAAAACGATGACCCCGATCCCCAGTGTGCTATTAACGATGGAGGAATAGTCCGTGTAGCGCAGGGAAACCAGGAACTGGGTGTTGATCGGCTTAATGAGGTTAAAGTCCAGATCGCCCTGGCGGATCTGATCCGTTAGCTTGGTGCAGTTGTCGTAAAAGAGAGCTTCGAAGAGCTGGGTGATAACGTGATTGGTTCCGGCCAGCACGACCATCTGCCAGAGGGTCCATCCGGCGATTTCCTGGGTCTGTCCAAAGATGACTCCGATATAAACGAACTGCATCAAGAGCCACATAAATTCGGTCAAGAGCCGGACCAAGAAATTGGCCTTGAACTGCATCTCGCGGATGAGGCAATTCTTCATCATCAGGCCGGTCAAGTTTGCGTAACGTCCAATCGTGGTCAGCATCTAATCTCCTCAATAATAGTAAAACTTGTCTTCCGGGTTCCAGGTACTAGGTTCAAGGGGCTAGGTAAACTTTCAGCCAAAACTTGAACCTGGGACCTTGCCCCTTGAACCTGCTTTTTCAACCTCCCACCGCCGAATAACGCTTCAGCCCTGCTTTCCACAACATCTGGCCCATCAAATAAAAGACCCCGACCCATAGAAACCCGATGCCCAGCACTCGGGGCAGCTGGGACGCGGGCACCTTTCCCATCAAAATGGAGCAAGGCCAATAACCCTCGTATCCAAAAGGCGACAACATTAAAAGAGGCTGCATCGATTGGGGCAAAATATTCAAGGGGATCATTTGTCCGGAAAGAAAAAACTCAATCATCATCACCACGAAAAGAAACGTCGAGATCTCAACAAACCAGAATGCCAGGGTCCCAATCATGAAGCAAAAGAGGATGCCGATACAAAAGGCCGTCACCAGCGAAACAATAAAGGCACCCGCTTCCACCAGCGTGGGCACGTGGCTGAAATAATGGCGCATCAGAAAAAAAATCGGCGGGAAAGTGAATAGAGCCACATACCAAAAAACAAGTTTGTGGGCGAGCCGGTACATCACCTGATACCAAAGGTAATTGATCGGCCGGATAAGGTAGCGGTTGAGGAGACCGTCCTTGATATCTTTGCTGATATCGGAGGTCGTGCCGGGAACACTGGAAAAACCCCGCGCCACATACATCAGCGCGTTATAAGTAATCATGTCATTAAAAGTCATTCCCCGGATGGTGAGATCGCCCCCGGCCATTTTCCGGGACTGATAAACGGCGTACCAGAGAAAGATCAGTGTCACCAAAGGCAAAAAACGAAAGATCGCTCCAAAGACGTAATTGGCCCGGTAGGACATGTCTTCCTGGGTCCGGGTGGAAAGAATGACCCAGTATTTATGAAAGGGGGACCTAGCTACCGTTGCCGCGGAAATTTCAGTTGTCATAAATTCATGACCTTTATCTCGAGTTGAAAGTTCACAAAAAAACTAAGAAGAGATGCCGTTAACTATGTGCTGTCAACCGTGAGCCGTTACCTGCCTTCGCTGCTTTTGAACATTCGCTCGATCACTTCCTCGATGGGCACTTCCTCAATGTTGATATCGTCCACGTCGAATTGGTTTAGGATCGCGTTCGAGGCTTTCTTGACATTTTCCCGGGAAATTTTTAGTACGGCCTTCACCGGCGTTATTTCCAGAACTTCCCCCAAACCCGACAGCTGCTCCCGGCTGACCCCTCCCGTCTTAAAGGTAACGGAGATCAGTTTGGTCTGGGAAAACTGCTCGACTACCGCGTCCAATTTGCCATCGAAAACCTTTTTCCCCTGGTTGATGACCACCACCCTTTCGCAGAGGGCCTGGATGTCGTTCATATAGTGGCTGGTCAGGAGAATGGTGGTTTTAGTCCGGCGGTTGTAATCCTTAATGAATTCCCGGATGTTTTTTTGGGCTACCACGTCCAATCCAATGGTCGGCTCATCCAGCAATAGAACCCTCGGCCGGTGCAGGAGGGACGCGATCAGCTCGAATTTCATGCGCTCGCCGAGGGAAAGCTCGCGCACCATGATTCCGAGCAGCTTTTTGACTTGCAGCAGCTCGGTCATCTCATCCATCACCTGCTTGTAAGCCTCATCGGAGACGCCGTAAATTTCCTTGTTCAAGTAAAGGGATTCCTGCGCCGGCAGGTCCCACCAAAGCTGGTTTTTCTGACCCATGACCAGCGCGAACTGGCGGCGGTATTCGTTTTTGCGCTCCCACGGGGTGAAGCCCATGACCTTGGCAGTGCCTGTGGTGGGAAAAAGAATGCCCGAGAGCATCTTGAGGGTGGTGGTTTTTCCCGCGCCGTTAGGCCCGAGGAACCCGACCAATTCCCCTTCCTCAATCTTGAAGGAGACATTATCCACGGCCCGCACTTCGGTGTACTTGCGGTTGAAGAGGCCCTTAAAGGCGCCGCCCAACCCCGGCAGGCGTTTTTGGGTGCGGTAGATTTTGGAAAGATTCTCGACTTCAATGATGGGCATAAGAAGGGCGTCCTCTTTCTTTTTGTGGAACGGCGGTTATTATAAGAACGGCCCCAAAGCAGAAACAAGGCAAGCACGGAAATATTTTGCCACAGACGAACACGGATGAACACGGATGAACTCGGATCGGAAAGACTTTTGAATTTAAAACAAATGATTTATCCGTGTTAATCCGTGTTCATCTGTGGCTAATGAGGTTTCATGCCTAATCCGAATACGTCCAAAATCATCCACGAACTCCAGCGGCTCTACCCCGACACGCGCTGTTTCCTTCACTACCAGTCGCCCTTTCAACTGATGTGCGCCGTTATCCTGTCCGCCCAATGCACGGACGAGCGGGTCAACATGGTGGTTCCCGGCCTTTTTAAAGTATTCCCCACTCCCGAAAAATTGGCAAAGGCCAAACAAAAAGACGTGGAAAAACTTATCAAGTCCACGGGCTTCTACCACAACAAAGCCAAGAATCTCATTGGCTGCGCCCAGGCTTTGCTGGGGTTATATAAAGGAAAGATGCCGAAGACCATCGCGGAGCTAATTCTGATCCCCGGCGTGGGCCGCAAAACCGCCAACGTGGTGCTGGGCGAAGTTTACGGCATATCGGAAGGAGTCACGGTGGATACTCACGTCACCCGTCTCTCGAACCGGCTGGGTTGGACGAAACATCAGGACGCGGTCAAGATCGAGCGGGATTTGATGAAGATCATCCCCAAGGAAGAGTGGCTCCACTTTTCCCATCGCCTCATTCAGCATGGCCGCAAGGTTTGCGACGCGAGAAAGCCCCTCTGCGGCGTTTGCACCTTGGCCAAATGGTGCCCTTCAGCCTATAAAGTTTCCAGATAAAAAACCGTTAGGGTTAGGGACTGGAGAGTCCACTATGCCGCCCGACGACCACTTCCCTCAAACCTCCATTTTATTTGAGTCTGGAGAAAATTTAGATTTCCTCGCTTCAAAGCTTCAAGCGGTTCTATCCTCCCGTCACGCCGCCCCCGGAAAAATTTTGGTCGCCTGCCAGCCCGGCCAAAAGCACAAACTCATCGGCAAATTCGGCGCGATTTTGTCTAAATTTGAAATCGTCGAAGTCCATTCCCTTCGCGACGATCTGCTTTCCCGCGTCACCACTCCTTTCCTTGCCTATTTGCCCGCCGCCGCTTCCTATAGCGTCCCCCCTTTGGAAAGATTGGAAAAGGGCGCTCCTTTTCTGATGCCCTGGATCCCGCCCGTGACCTTGTCGGAAAATGAATGGGCCCGATTGGTTTACATGGCTTTTGGTTGGATCTGCAGTAAGGACTTACTTCAACCGCTTTTGGGTCGAGAAATGTCTCTCACCCTCAGCGGCATCGAAAGGGTCGCACGAGAATCCAAGGTTTCCCTGCCTTATTTTTCCGCCCCAGCCGGTCCGGCGGATGGCGGAAGAAAGATTTCACAAACCTCTCCGCCAATCATTTCCAGCCAATCAAAGGTCATGGCCCTCGTGCCCCATTTTCAGTGCGAAGCATGGCTCGAACAATGCCTGGATTCTTTGGTACGGCAGACCCGGCCGCCCGACCGCATCCTCGTCTTGGACGACGCTTCCCCGGAGCCGCCGATCGACATCATCAAAAAATTCAACCAAGTTACTTTAGTCCGGTCGGCACAGAACGTCGGCCCTTACCGGTTGGTCCAATCCGCCATCGAGCAAACCAAGTTTGACGCTTATCTATTCCAGGATGCTGATGATTGGTCCAGCCTGGATCGTTTGGAGCGGCAGCTCCAGACAGCCGAAAAACCGGAGCCGAATGGATCGGCACGCAAGAGCTGATGTATTTCGACGACACCCTCCACGCGGCCCGCTATCCCTTGGTGGTGAATCCTGCGCTCAAGGCCGCGATCCGTAATTCTTTTTGCTACCCCAGCAGTTTAATTTCGCGGGAATTGGTCCTACGGCTGGGAGGATTCTCTTCGGGCCTGAGGTTTAGCGGGGATTTTGAATTTTTAACCAGGGCGGTTTGGGCGGGAAAGGTTGTGAACCTTGACCGTTACGCCTATTTCCGAAGGGTCCGCAAAAACTCCCTGATCACCTCAGAGGCAACAGGACTGGCCAGCTTCGCGCGTCAAAAGGTGGATTTCTTGGTTCTAAAAAGGATCGCGGAAAATCTCGTTCGGGAGACACAAGGCTTGCCGCCTCTGCTCGATCCCCTCCAAAAAACCGGCCCGATCGCGCTGGAACACTTAGCCGGACCGGTTCTCTAGAAGGCTTTTTCGTTAAGCAATGAAGCGGTTTTTCGTTACCCCATTTAAAGTTAAGGGGCTTTTATCTTTCCGAGATAAAATCTGGGCATATGAAAATCCGCTCTTACCTGACCTTCAGCTTATGGCTCCTCGCTTCCTCACTGTACGCTCAAGCCTGGACCAATGTGGGCCTGGGAGGTGGCGGAGCGCAATTCGCGCCGTCTTTCTCACCCCTGGATTCCAACCTCCTGTTCCTCCAATGCGACATGGGCGGCATCTATCGCTCCACCAATGGAGGCGCCAGCTTCACCATGGTAGACTTCACCCAATTCGGATCCGCCACCGACTACCCCAATGGAGCCTGTCCCATCGCCTACGACTCCAACAACCAGAACAGCCTTTGGGCCTTCGGCGCCCAGAATGATGATCCCAGCGGAAGCCTTCTCAAAAGTACCGATGAAGGCGTCCATTGGTCCTATGCCTCGCCCCAGCCTGCCTTTTCTAACATCATCACCCGAATCGTTTTGGACCGGGGGGATTCCAACTTCATCCTGATCGGAACCGACACAGGAGCTTTCCGCAGTACCAACGGCGGCGCCTCCTGGACCGCCTGCCCAACCGTCGCTGGATATGTTTGGGGCGCGGTCATCGACCAATCCTCCGCCGCCGGCAACCGGATCTGCTACATCGGTTCGAGCGCGGGGATTTTTAAATCCGTGAATGAAGGCGCGGCCTGGGCCGCCGCCAATACCGGATTGCCCGGAACAGCCTTAACGGGCTTTTCCGGCGCCAGTTCTAGTGCTCCCGCTTCTGTGGTTCTTTACGCGGTCTATGACGGAGGCGGAGGCGGGACCGGATCCGGCACGGACATTTATAAGTCCCTCAACGGAGCCGGCGTTTGGACCTTGGCCCAGCTGGGTTCGGCCACCGACGGCTTCAACAAAGTCGAGTGCGCCGAAAATAGTCCGGCGACGGCCTATGCCCTCAACAATTCCAACTCCAACACGGAGGGGATTTGGAAAACCACCGACTCCGGAACGACCTGGAACAACGTTTTCAACCCCGTCAAGGGCGGAGGCAACGTAACGTTAGGATGGTGCGACTGGGACATTGTTTTTCAAGAGGGCCAGCCCTGGATTCAAGTCAAGGTGGATCCGGTAAATCCCAACCGTGTTTCCGCGACCGACTTGGATTGCAGTTATTTAACTACCGACGGAGGAGCCACTTGGACCCAGATCTATTCCACTTTCGCCGACACCAACCCCATCGCCGCCGGTAAAAAATGGACCAGCCGAAACCTGGAAGTGACCACCGCCTGGCACTACTACATCAATCCCTGGACCACCACCACCCATTATCTTTGCCAGAGCGACATCGGCATTCAGCGCTCCACCGACAGCGGCGCCACCTGGACCCACAGCATTCCCTTCAGCACGCCCTGGCACAACTCCATCTATGACCTCGCCTTTGACACGGCCAATCATTTTATTTTCGCCGCCGCCTCGAACCAACACGACATTCCCCATTCCACCCAGATTCGGGCGGCTCCGGGCGTGGGCGGTGTCTTAAAAAGCGCCAACGACGGCTCCACTTGGGCGCCCGTGACGGTCGGCCTGCCGGGAACGCCGGCCACTTCCATTCTCCGCGACCCAATCAATGGATACCTTTACACGACCCTGTGGGGCAATACCAACGCGAACGGCGGCGTTTTTCGTTCCATCGATAACGGAGCCAATTGGGCAGCCATGAACACGGGCCTGGGCAACGCGCCCAACTTCCACGCCTATCAATTGAGAAGGGATACGGGCGGTAATTTGTATTGCCTGATTTCAGGCTATCTCATCGGCGGAGTTTGGACAGCGGGAGGTATTTGGAAATATCCGAGCGGCGGTTCCAGCTGGACTTACCTGACCGGTAATGGCGACGGAGCCGGCGTCCCTCTTTATTACCTGCAAGGCTTCGATATGGACTCATCCGGCGCCACGATTTACGCCGCTTCCATGAAATACGGCTCTCCCAGCCAAAAGGGTTTTTATCGCAGCATCAATGGAGGAACCAGTTGGACCCACACCATCACGACGTTTCCCGCGACCGCCAATCCCATTGACGGATTTTCACCCAGCATCGATCCCAACAATTCCTCGCACGTTTATTTAGGGACGGAAAACCAAGGCCTTTGGGAATCCTTCGACGCCGGGACCAGCTGGGCAAGGGTCACGGGCATCCCCTTCCGTAATATCCACCGGGTGGAATTTGACGGGACTGGCAGCGCCCTTTATGCCACAACCTTCGGAAGCAGTGTTTGGAAATTAACGACGGGGTCCACGGCCACTCCCACGGTTTCCGCGCCTTCCAACACTCCGACCGCTACCGCCACCAAAACCGTAAGCCCCACCTTCACAGGCTCACTCACTCCCGCCTTGACCTCAACCCCTACCACGGCGTTCACGAATACAAACACTCCCTCTTTCACGCCTTCTAACTCATTTACTTCCACGCCAATGCCCGCCTTCACCTTCACCAGCACCTTCACGGGAACCCTCTCGCCCACCGCCACCCTCACTCCGATTCCCACAAGTACCAGTTCTTTTACCTTCACGCCTTCCAACACTCCATCCTCCACGCCAACCCCTACTCCGACCCAATCCATGACCCCTTCCCCTACGCCCACGGCGGCTGGTTCAGAAACCCGCGTCGCCTGCGTCGGGGACAGCCTGACCCTGGGCGACCCAGGCCCTTTGGCACAGAGTTATCCTTCGCGGTTGGGCGGACTCTTAGGATCAAACTACCAGGTGCAAAATGACGGTTATTTCGGAGCGACTCTGTTAAAGTCCGGAACTCCATCTTATTGGGGAAGCCCCCCCTTCATGGACGCGCAAAACGACCTTCCCCATATCGTGGTCATTTGCCTGGGAACCAACGACCTTCAATCTCCCAACTGGGCCGACAAAGAAAATTTTGCGGCGGATTTGGCGTCCATGATCGACCTTTTCCGGAATCTCGCCAGTCATCCCGCCGTTTATGTTTGTTTGCCCCCGTGGATTCACGAGGATTTTTACGGCGCCTCCGACAGCCTGCTGACCGGCGAGGAAATTCCTTTAATCCTCCAAACCGCCCAACAAAAGGGCGTCTGCGTCATTGACCTCCATACGCCCACACAGAACCACCCTGAATGGTATTCCGACGAGATCCATTTGAATGCCGCCGGTTATAACGTCATGGCTCAAAAAATAAATTGCACCCTGAACGGCTCCTGCCCCTGCGGCGCGGCTACCCCCACCTTTACCCCCGGTTCAGCCCCCGTCGGCGCGCCCTTGCCTTACCCCAACCCGGCGACTGGGCCGGGAGATATTTCGGTCTTGATTCCATTGGGCCGTCCCGCCGGCAGTTTGAGCCTTTCCCTTTTCACCACCGCTTTCAGGAAAATCAACGAGATTGAATACAAGGATCTGCCGGCCGGCGGAGTGGTGTTATCCCTTCCGACGAAGGACAAATACGGCGTGAACCTGGCCAACGGACTTTATTATTTAGTAGTGAAGACGAAGGCGGGAAAATCGGTTGGGAAATTGATCATCGCGAAATGACCCTAGAGAAATTCGGCTAAACATTAAATCTAAAATGCACCACATCGCCGTCGCGCATGACGTATTCCTTGCCCTCGGTGCGGAGCTTGCCCGCTTCCCGGGCTTTCGCCGTGGAACCGGCCGCCGCCAAGTCCTCAAAGGAATAGACCTCCGCGCGGATAAACCCGCGCTCAATGTCGGAATGGATCTTCCCCGCCGCTTGCGGAGCCAGCGTGCCTTTGGTGATGGTCCAAGCCCGGGATTCCATGGGCCCCGCCGTGAAATAAGAAATCTGCCCCAGGGTTTCGTAAGATTTACGGATGATCGCGTGCAGGCCCCGTTCCTTGATGCCGAGGTCCGCAAGAAATTGAACCGCTTCCTCTTCCGGCAGTTCGGCGACCTCGGACTCAATCTTGGCGGAAATGGGCAGGCAATTGGCTCCCTGGGCGGCCGCGTGTTTCTGGAGCGCTTGGTAATATTTGTTCTTCGTCACGTCCGCCAAATCCCCTTCCGATACGTTGCCGACGAAAAGGAATGGCTTTCGGGTTAGGAGGCTTAGTTCTTTAAGCTTTTTTTCCTGGTCCGCCGTCGCTTCCAGGGCAATAGCGGGCTTCCCCTCTTCCAAAAGCTTTTTAACGGCCGAAAATAAATCCCATTCGGCGATCGCTTCTTTATCTCCCGATTTTTTCCCTTTTTCGGTCCTTTGCAGACGCTTATCCACCGTGTCCAGGTCCGCCAGACAAAGCTCGGTCAGAATAATCTCAATATCCCGGATGGGATCGATG
>CAZHFP010000006.1:33753-38163 GCA_964531065.1 uncultured bacterium | reverse complement strand
CGCGGTCCGATTGTTCTTTTCGTATTTTAACGCCAATCGGTAATATTCATAAGCCCTATCGAAATGAATAATGTGGAATTCATAGATAATCCCTAAGGTCGCATAGGCTTCGGCATAGTAAAACTTGGGCGTAGTGGGGTCATTTTTCTTGACCGCTTCCGTTAAATAGCGGATAGCCTGGTCATAATCCATTTCTTTGTAGGACTTGATCCCCGCATTATAAATATCCTTCATCTTAAAGGTACCGCTGACAACGATCGCGGTCGGTTCAGGTTCGGCCTCGGCCTCTTGCTTCGTGACGATGATAGGGGTAGGAGTCGACTGGACAATAACGGCCGACTGTTTCATGGGCAGCGGCGTCGCGGTCGGCGGCAGAATAATGGTCTTCGGGGTTGGCGCTGACTTTGCCGCCGGAGTTGGAGTCGGCTTGGAAAGGTCATCCAAATCAATTTCCACGTCGGCAAAGGCCCGGGTAGGGCCCAGAAGGCAAACGACCAGCCCTATCACCCCTGGAACCGAAACCCAAAACGGGCAAGAAAAAGTTCGCTTCAAACCATACCCCCTTGAACTCCTAGAATTTTATCAAGCTTTGGAGATTTCCTCCAAACTTTCTCCGATGGATTTGACTATCTTTTTCAAGTGGTCCCGGGTCAAGGCCGTGGAAAAAAACCAGGATTCGAACTGGGACGGCGGCAGATAAACACCCCTTTGAGCCATGGACCAGAAAAATTTGGAAAACTTCTTTCGGTCGCTGGTTTGGGCCTCGCCATAGTGGGTGACGGGATTTTTGGTAAAAAACAACGTCGCCATACTTCCGACCCTTTGGAAAACCGCCTCGATCTTGGTTTTCTGAATCGCCCGGGCGATCCCCTCTTCCACGAAAGATGCCGATTCTTCCAAGCCGGCGTATATTTTTTTATCCTCAAGTTTTTTAAGGGTCGCGATGCCGGCCGCCATCGCCGCGGGATTGCCCGAGAGGGTTCCGGCCTGGTAAACCGGGCCTTCCGGAGCGATTTGGGACATCAACTCTTCTTTGCCGCCGTAAGCCCCCACCGGCAGGCCTCCGCCGATTATTTTTCCAAGGGTCGTTAAGTCGGGCTTGATGCCGTAAAGTTCCTGGGCTCCCCCGAAAGCCACGCGAAAACCCGTCATGACTTCATCAAAAATAAGAATGGCTTGATGCCGGCTGGTTAGGTTCCGCAGACCTTGAAGAAAACCCGGCTTCGGCGGAACCAGGCCCATATTTCCCGCGACGGGTTCCACAATGACCGCGGCGATATCGTCAAATTTTGAGAAGGCGGCTTCTGCCGCGGCCAGATCGTTATAGGGAAGACTCAAGGTCAAGGAAGCGATTTCTTCCGGCACCCCTGGGCTGTCTGGAAGACCTAAAGTGGCGGGCCCGCTTCCCGCGGCCACTAAGAGGCTGTCGCCATGGCCGTGGTAACAGCCGTCAAACTTGATGATTCTTTTTTTTCCGGTCGCGGCTCTGGCCAGCCTAAGGGCGCTGAAAGTGGCTTCTGTTCCCGAGCTGACGAAGCGGATTTTATCAATGGAGGGATAGGCTCTTTTGACCCGTACCGCCAGCTCGGTTTCTAACGGCGAAGGCGCGCCGAAGGTAAACCCTTTCCGCAAGGTTCGCTTGACGGCGTTTAAAACCTCGGTCGGCGCGTGGCCCAAAATAAGCGGGCCCCAGGAGCCCACCAAATCCAAGTAACGGTTGCAGTCCATGTCCATCAACCAAGGCCCTTTTCCCCGGGCGAAAAAAATCGGCGTCCCACCCACGCTCTTGAAGGCCCGCACCGGGCTGTTGACACCGCCCACTAGGTGCTTTTGGGCCAAAGCGAAAAGTTTTTTAGATCGGTCCGTTTTGAGGGGGCGTGTCATAGAATCCTCATTTAAAATACTTCGCGGCGTCTTTGGCCCAATAGGTGATAATACGGTCCGCGCCAGCCCTTTTAATGGCTAGAAGGCTTTCCACCATGGCCTTGTCCTTTTCCAGCCAATTCAATTTTTCGGCGGCTTTGACCATCGAATATTCCCCCGAGACATGATAGGCCCAAAGGGGAGTTAAAAATTTCTGTTTGGCCTTGGCGATAATATCCAGCGCGGTTAAGGCAGGCTTCACCATGACAACATCCGCCCCTTCCTCGATATCCAACTGGATTTCCCGCAAGGCTTCCCGGGCATTGGCCGCGGGCATTTGATAGGTTTTGCGGTCCCCAAAAGAGGGCGCTGAATCCGCCGCGTCGCGGAAGGGCCCGTAGAAAGAAGAAGAAAATTTCGCCGCGTAGCTCAGGATCGGAACATCGCCGAATCCCTTCTTATCAAATGCTTTCCGGATCGCCCCGATTCGTCCATCCATCATATCGGAGGGGGCCACCATATCCGCGCCCGCTCCGGCGTGGGAAAGGGCGATTTTTTCTAGAAGCGCCAAGGTGGGGTCATTCGCCACGTCGCCGCCCCGGAGGATGCCGCAATGGCCGTGGGAAGTATATTCACAAGCGCAGACATCCGTAATGACGGCTAGGTTTGGAACTTCCTTTTTAAGAAGCCGGACCGCCTTTTGAATAACCCCATTTTTGTTATAAGCTTCCGTGGCTTGGGAATCTTTTTTAGTTGGCAGACCGAACAACAACACAGCGGGAACACCTAAGTCATGCGCGCTGACGGCCTCGCGTACCAGTGAAGAAAAACTATGGCGT
Organism: uncultured bacterium; assembly: GCA_964531065.1. Taxonomy (GTDB): domain Bacteria; phylum Oederibacteriota; class Muellerivitia; order Muellerivitales; family Muellerivitaceae; genus PALSA-1180. Next base: position 35,461 of record CAZHFP010000006.1, on the reverse strand, counting down.
TGAACGCCCGGCATCGACTCGATGGACTGGGGCGATTTGAGCCCTTCAGCCACAAAGAGGGGCAGAATAAAATCAGCCGGCCCGAGCCGAGTCTCCTCAAATAAACGGCGAAGTGCTTTGGTTTTACGGTAGCGCCGCATGCGGTGGATTGGAAAAGCCATTGTGTCGTTCTCCCCTAAGGGCCGTATTTTAACCGTTTAAATGGTGCAAGTCAGGACTTATGGCGGTGTTTTTTCACCCATTTTTCGATGGCGGCGACCAACGCCGGCATGGTGTAGCTCCGGGGCTGAAGAACGACTTTACCGCCCCATTTCTTGACCGAAGCGGCGGTAACGGGCCCGATGACCGCCGCCGGCAGGGATCGAAGCCATTTTTTTCTTTGGACCGGGGAAAAGAGCCCGTAAAAATGATCCGCGGAAGAAGAAGAAGCGAAGGTCAATAGATCCACACCGCCCTCTTCCGCGAATAACCTCCGGATCTTATCTCCGGTTCCCGGGGGGATGCGGTTTTCATAAAGGGGCCAAAAATCAACTAACGCGCCCTTAGCCTTCAGAAACTTCAATAAAATATCCCGCCCCTCTTTGGCGCGGGCGAAGAGGATTTTTTTTCCGTGAAGCGGCTTGTGTCTTAAACTTTGGATCAGCCCCTCCTGCTTATAATCCTCCGGAATCAAATCCGCTTGGAGTCCGAAGCTTTTTAAACTCTTGGCCGTTGCCGACCCCACGCAAGCCAGCTTCACGTTCGCCAGTTGGCGGGCGTCCTTTTTCAGCTTAAAAAGATTTGCCATCAATATTTCCACCGCGTTGGAACTGGTTAAAATGATCCAATCATAATTCCCGATCTCTCGGAGCCATTTTTCAGCGGTCCGAGAAAGGGGCAAGGGAGCGATCTCAACCGTGGGGATCTCCCTGACCTCCGCTCCTTTTTCGGCGAGTTGATCGGATAAAAAGCTGGCCTGGGCCCGAGTTCGGGTTAAAAGGATTTTAAACCCCGACAGGGAGCCCGGCTTCAGCCATTGAAGTTTTTTTCTCAGGGCCACCACCTTCCCAACTACCACCGTGGCCGGCGCTTTTAAATGGAATTTTTCAGTAAGGGCGGCGATGGTTTCCAATGTGCCGGCAACGGTTTTTTGCCGCAGGGTGGTTCCCGATTGTATGACCGCCGCCGGGGTGTTTCCCTTTTTCCCCTCTTGAATTAATCTCGCGCAAACGCCCCGCAGGGTATGTAGGCCCATTAAAAAAACCAAAGTCCCTTCGTTCAGCGCCAAACTTTTCCATTCAATTAGCGCTTCCGGTTTCGTCGGATCCTCATGGCCCGTGACGACCGTGAAGGAAGAATTCATTGCTCGATGGGTCACCGGGATTCCGGCGTAAGCCGGGACGGCGATCGCTGAGCTGATTCCAGGAACAATCTCAAAGTCGATCCCCCTGCGCTTTAGTTCCAAGGCTTCTTCCGCGCCCCGGCCAAAAACAAAAGGGTCCCCCCCTTTTAGGCGGACCACTTTTTTCCCCTGCTTCGCCCATCGAACCAGCCAAGCATTGATATGGGCTTGGGAGAGGGCGCCTTTTTTCGACCGCTTGCCGCGGAATATTTTTCGGGCGGTTTCGGGTATTAGCTCCAGAATCCTCGAATCAATGAGGGCGTCATAAAGAACCACATCGGCGTGAGCCAAGGCCTTTTGGGCGTTAAGGGTTAAAAGGCCCGGATC